>NZ_DATIRM010000333.1:0-5084 GCF_035469765.1 Psychrobacter sp. | reverse complement strand
TAGTTTTTACTTCCTCCCCTTCGCTTAGGAAGGAAGTCAAGGTGTTTTTAAACAACCTTTGTGCTATACTTCTCTAGACAATTACAGTGACTGCTTTGCGTGAAAAGCCAATATTAGTCCTGTTTTATGTCTGTTTATGATCAAATTTTGAGCAATCATTCCATATGTAGCTAATAGAATCACTTAACTGGTTCGATCCTAAAATATGGATGACCTGTCCCAAACAGTCATTTTATAACATCGCTATACTCATAATGAAAAAGTAGCTTATAGCTAGTAGGAATGCAGCACTGTTCTTTGCTAAGTGATTCTTTACTACACGATGTTTTATATTATCTATCTGGATAACCCATGATTAAAAAAATAGTTTTGATATTCACGGTCTTGATTGGCGTCATTGGCTTTTTTTATTTTGACCTCAATGAATTATTAACACTTGAGGGCTTAAAAGGCTCGATGGATCAGTTTGAGCAATATAAAACACAGTCGCCATGGTTAGTCATCGGCGGCTTTTTTCTAGTCTACATCTTAGTCACGGCATTATCCTTACCCGGCGCCGCTATTTTAACCTTGGCAGCGGGTGCTTTGTTTGGGTTGGTGCAGGGTTTATTGGTCGCTTCGTTTGCCTCAAGTATCGGTGCTACATTGGCCTTTTTAACCTCACGTTATTTATTACGCGATACCATCAAACAGCGTTTTCCTCACCGTCTTGCCTCTATCGATTCAGGTGTAAAAAAAGAAGGCGGGTTTTACTTATTTACGCTACGCCTTGTACCGATATTCCCCTTTTTTCTTATCAACTTACTGATGGGGCTGACTGCTATCAAAGCACGAACCTTTTATTGGGTCAGCCAAATCGGTATGCTTGCCGGCACCTTTGTATTTGTGAATGCCGGTACGCAGTTGGCACAAATCGAGCAGTTATCTGGCATTTTGTCTTTTGATCTACTGGCTTCATTTGCATTATTAGGGTTATTTCCGCTGATAGCGAAAGGCATATTAACGATACTCAAGAAACGCCGTGTCTATAAAAATTATAATAAGCCAAAAAAATTCGATCGTAATATGATTGTGATCGGTGCCGGTGCTGGTGGACTTGTCACCAGCTATATTGCTGCGACCGTCAAAGCAAAAGTCACATTGATTGAAGCAGGTGAGATGGGCGGTGACTGCTTAAATTATGGCTGCGTTCCCAGTAAAGCGCTGATAAAAAGTGCAAAAGTGGTTGAGCAGATACGCCATGGCGAGCGTTACGGACTCAACAATACCCAACCGGATTTTGCATTCAAAAACATCATGTCTCGCATCCATAAAGTCATTGCTGATATCGCTCCAAATGACAGTGTTGAGCGTTATACAGAACTGGGTGTCGAGGTATTAAAAGGCTATGCAAAACTCATTGACCCGTGGACGGTTGAGATTGCCCTCAATGATGGTGGTACTCAGACATTAACCGCGTGCTCTATCGTTATCGCGACGGGCGCACGCCCCTTTGTCCCAGACCTACCGGGTTTAGAAGAGACAGGTTATGTGACCAGCGATACTCTTTGGGATAAGTTTGCAAAACTTGATAAAGCGCCGAGCAAGCTGGTAGTACTTGGCGGCGGACCCATTGGCTGTGAGCTGGCACAAGCTTTTGCTCGTTTAGGCTCTGATGTGACCCAAATCGAAAGAGGCGTGCGGCTGATGAAAAAGGAAGATGTCGATGTTTCTGTATTTGCACAAGAAGCACTGACTGATAGCGGCGTTAATATCTTGACCTCACAGCAGGCGAATCGCTGTGAAACTCGCGATGGCAAAAAATATATTATCGTAGCACCAAAAGGCAGCACTGATGATCAACAAGAAACTGCTATTGAGTATGACGAGTTGATTTGTGCAGTCGGTCGTAGTGCGCGCCTAGAAGGCTACGGGCTTGATACCTTGGGCATCGACACTGAGCGCACCATTAGTACAGATGAGTATCTTGAAACCCTTTACCCCAATATTTATGCGGCAGGTGATATCGTAGGTCCTTATCAATTCACCCATGTGGCTTCCCATCAAGCATGGTACGCTGCGGTCAATGGCTTATTTGGTCATCTTAAAAAATTCAAAGTAGATTATCGCGTGATTCCATGGACGACGTTTATTGACCCAGAGGTAGCACGAGTGGGTTTAAATGAGCAAGAAGCGATTAATAAAGGTATCGACTTTGAAATCACACGTTATGACTTTAAAGACTTAGATCGTGCGGTGACCGAAAGCGCCAATCATGGCTTTATCAAGGTCATTACGCCAAAGGGTAAAGATAAAATATTGGGTGTGACTATCGTCGCTGAACATGCTGGTGACTTGATGGCTGAGTTTGTACTAGCCATGAAACACAATCTAGGGCTGAATAAAATACTGGGCACCATTCATATCTATCCAACATGGGCGGAAGGCAATAAGTATGCAGCTGGCGAATGGAAACGCAATCATGCGCCTAAAAAAGCGCTACAGTTGCTTGAGAAGTATCATACTTGGCGTCGAGGTTAATTCATGCAACCTCCTAGCTTGCCAGCAGCTTTGACAATACCAAAAAAACTGCGCCGCTATAGCGCCTTTATCATAGTGCTTGGTATAGGTGTTGGCATCTCTGCAAGTACCGCTTCGACTCCCACTGCCATAGATAATAAAAGTACCTTGCAGTGGCAGCAGACAGTACAAGCTGGTGAAAATCAGGACGTTTACTTTCATACTTGGGGCGGGGATCCGCAAATTAATGCGTATATTCAGTGGGCTGCAACAGCGGTCGATAAAAAATATAATATCAACTTGGTCCATGTCAAATTAAGCGACACCAGTGAAGCTGTCAGCCGTGTCCTTGCAGAAAAATCTGCCAATAATAACGATAAAGGTAGCGTTGATTTAATTTGGATCAACGGTGCGAACTTTGCTGCTATGAGTGAGAATAAATTATTATTAAAGGACTGGGCACCTACGCTGCCGAACTTTGCGCTAACTGATCCTAATAACAACCCTTCCGTCATGCTTGATTTCGGTATACCTACCAATGGCATGGAAGCGCCATGGGGACAGGCATCATTGACTTTTTATTATGACAGCTTAGCGATAGATAAGCCGCCTGCCACCTTGCAGCAATTAAGGATGTGGGCACAGCAAAACCCTGGACGTTTTGGCTACCCAAAGCCACCTGATTTCTTAGGTATGAGCTTTTTGAAATACGCTTTGGTCATGCTGCATGAGCAAAATGATAGCAAGAATGGAACCACTATTAGAGCAGAGCTTAACCAGCCAGTAGATGCACAAAACAAGGATTTGATACTCAATCCGCTGTGGGACTTTTTGGATGAGCTACATCCCATGCTGTGGCGAAAAGGTGAGCAATTCCTGCAAAGCGGCGCACAAATGCGGCGCTTGGTAGATGATACAGAGCTCAGCTTGGCCTTTACCTTTTCAGGACCCGAAATACCAGCCGCCGTTCAGCGCTATGATTTGCCGCCCAGTATTCGCAGTTATGCCATGACAGATGGCAGTTTAAGTAATAGTCACTTCGTTGCTATTCCTTATAATGCAAGCCATGCAGCCGCGGCACAATTGGTGGCAAACTTTTTATTAAGCCCAGAAGCACAGGCGCATAAACAAAATCCAGCTGTCTGGGGAGATAAAACGGTGCTGGTCCAATCGACACTTAGCGCCGAGCAACAAGCACTATTTAAGGCCAATAAACCGCATGCAAGCGCCCTACCTTTTGATGCCATTAAACGAACCGTCAGTGAACCACACCCCAGCTGGGTTGACGCCATTATGCAAGGTTGGCAAGCTCGCTACGGGGTGAGCGAATGAAAAAATCCGTTCATAAAAACCAGGCTGATACTGATAATAGCAATGCTGATGGCGTGAATACTGATACTCTTAATGC
Organism: Psychrobacter sp.; assembly: GCF_035469765.1. GTDB lineage: Bacteria > Pseudomonadota > Gammaproteobacteria > Pseudomonadales > Moraxellaceae > Psychrobacter. The sequence continues at coordinate 1,177 of NZ_DATIRM010000333.1, read as the reverse complement.
TGCTATCGTTCATTCTAATTTAAGCAATCAAATAGCCGCGACTTATGAAACCGACCTTTTTACTCGTTTAGTGACCCTAAGCCCTAGTTTGTTACTGATGCTCCTTATTTTCCCTGTATTAGGAGGTTTAATCAGCGTCATCCTGCCAGCGTTTGGCTGGGTGCCTGCTTTAGAAACAACGACATTTGGTCTACAAGGATTTAGAGCGCTAGGTCAAACTCTAGGACTTAAACAAATGGTTGCGCTCAGTGTAGCGACCGGATTTCTCAGCACTTTACTCGCCTTCGTCATTGCGATTATGATATTGGCGACGTTTTTTAATAGTATTTGGCTCACGCGTATTGAACGTTTGCTTAGCCCTATTTTAGTAATCCCGCATGCCGCAGCGGCCATTGCCGTTGGATTTTTGATTGCACCCTCTGGCATGATTGCACGAATGATATCGCCATGGCTCAGTGGTTGGGAGCTGGCACCACAGGGCATACTACCGCATGACCCTTATGGCATTAGTATCATCTTAGGTCTAGTACTTAAAGAGCTACCTTTTCTATTGTTAATGGCACTTGGTGTGTTCGCACAGCCTGAGCTTGGCAGAAAGCTGCGCCAGCAATATCAAGTTGCTCTAAACTTGGGCTATTATCCTATTACTGCCTTTTTTAAAGCGGTATTTCCTATTTTGTACCCCTTCTTACGTTTGCCTATTTTGGCAGTACTCGCTTACGCCAGTGCCAGTGTTGAGATGCCATTAATCTTAGGACCCAACACCCCGCCCACGCTTGCTGTCACTATCATGCAATGGTTCAATGATGTTGATTTAAACTTACGTATAAAAGCCTCGGCTGGGGCAATATTACAGCTACTATTGACCGGCAGCTTAATTGCGTTATGGCTTGGCGGTGAGCGTATGGTCAAAGCGCTATGCAGTGAGGCATTGGTTAATGGGAAACGTCAATATAAGGATGCTATCTGGCAAAAACTCACTGCAAGCGCTACGGTATTCATCATAGGGTTTATCGCCCTATCGCTCATTGGTCTGCTGATGTGGTCTTTAGCTGGCTATTGGCGCTTCCCTGCCGCCTTGCCAGAGCAGCTCGTACTGTCACATTTTCAAAGTGCTTTGATACAGATAAGCACACCATTATTTAACACGCTTACCCTTGGTATTGTCTCCACTCTT
>NZ_DATIRM010000332.1:0-1920 GCF_035469765.1 Psychrobacter sp. | reverse complement strand
CTTAAGCCAACCTCTAGTATTACCACCGCCGGCAAGAGTATTAATACCCAAGGTGAGTCGGTCGATATGCTAACCAAAGGCCGTCATGATCCTTGTGTGGGTGTACGTGCGACGCCTATCGCCGAAGCCATGCTGGCAATTGTATTACTTGACCACTATTTACGTCATCGTGGTCAAAATGCAGATGTTAAACAGCCAGTAGAATCGATTACTTAGATTGTTTGTCGTAAAGTTATGTGCCCTTTATCGCATCTACTGCTGTTCTATTAGATACGCTAGAGGGTTTTTTTATGTGTAATTAAAACGTTAATGATGCATTTTATAAACTCTAATTTCAATATCATATGGCTTGATTCATTGGATATAGCATACTAATTTCAATATCATTTTTATTTAATAGTTAAAGGAACCCAAAAATATGAATAAGTATTTAGATGCAGTCATTGTTGAACATAACCCCGCACAAAAACAGATAGATAGAGCCGTGATTTGGCTGCATGGCTTGGGTGCTAGTGGCCATGATTTTGAGCCTGTGGTACCGCAGCTGGGATTGGCTGATGATATGGCAGTACGTTTTATCTTTCCGCATGCGCCCAATCGCCCAGTGACTATAAATGGTGGTATGGTCATGCCAGCATGGTATGACATCTTAGAGATGAGTCTTGAGCGTAAAGTTGATGTGAATCAGATTGAAGAGTCTGCGCAGCAAATACAGAATTTGATTACTCGTGAAGTAGAGCGTGGCGTACCACCAGAACATATTGTGATTGCTGGATTTTCGCAAGGTGGGGCAGTGGCGTATCATGTGGCACTGGGTTATCCACAGCGCTTGGCTGGCTTGATGACACTTTCTACCTATTTCGCAACTAACGACAATATTAGCTATAGCGATGCCAATACAGACATGCCGATATTGATTGAGCATGGTACGCATGATACAGTCGTTCCTGTTATATTAGGTGAGCAGGCGCAGCAGCTGTTATCTACTAAAGGCTACGATGTTGCTTATCATACCTATCCGATGGCCCATCAAGTATGTATGCCACAGATTCAAAATATCGGTAAATGGCTTAATAAAGTCTTGGCTTAGGCGATTGATCTGTAACATAATGTAATATGGACTTCTTATAGGTTGCAAGCAGACATATAAGTGCTATATAATCATAGACCTTATTGGGGATGTTCTGGCTTCGACGCTGGTGATGAAACTCAATGATGCATGTCGAGAGTATATGTCCTCTCGTTAATCAAACATATATTGTTATAGTCGCAAACGACGAAAATTACGCTCTAGCAGCTTAAACCCTGTTTACTTGGTTGCTGATCACCTACAGTTGGTCAACTAAGTTGAAGCGTCCGCATGTAGGATCGCCACAAGGGATTGTCTCAATCGCTTGGGTTCAAAAGTAGAGAATCGGCTAATCCATCCTGACTGTCGGATCGGTGCAGACTAAAATTAAAGACAGAAACTAAACATGTAGATTCATGAGCGTAATGCTGGCGGACGCGGGTTCAACTCCCGCCATCTCCACCAAATAACGATAAAGGGCTGACCGTCATAGACTGTCAGCCCTTTATTTTGGGCGTTTTTCAGGTATTGAGGGTTATATAGGGGTATAGCGTCCTATATAGAATGTTGAGGAGCATCCCAGATTTTGTGTAACTATTGGCTTAAGCTAAATGACTGTTACACAAAGTTTAGGATGATCTCCAATTAGAGAGTATTTAGACTACTAATTTATCTAATCACCTTAGCAAACTACTCCTCACTTAATTTCATGAAGTTTTGGACTTGCATATTAAGCGATTTTTCCAATGCTGGTGCAAGATAATGGATATAGCTATACGTTAAATGTTCATCATCTGTCATAGTCAGGTATCCTTCAAATGCAGCAGGGCATATATCGTTTGTACAAAGAA
>NZ_DATIRM010000331.1:0-3870 GCF_035469765.1 Psychrobacter sp. | reverse complement strand
GCGGTCCTTATACGCTTGGGCGTGTTGATGCTGGACGTTCGGTTAGCTATGTACGTGATCCCAATTACTGGGGGCGTGATTTGATGGTCAATCGGGGTCGTTATAATTTTGATATGATTAAGTTTGTCTATTATCAGAGTGATGAGATTGCTTTTGAAGGGTTTAAGTATGGTCAATATCGCTTTCGTCCTGAAAACAAAGCCTCCAATTGGGTAACCGGTTACAATTTCCCCGCAGTCAAAGCCGGTATGATAAAAAAAGAGACGATAAGTAGTCAAAATCCAGTCCCGATGCAGGGTCTGGTAATGAATATGCGCCATCCAATCTTTGAAGATATTCGTGTCCGTCAAGCACTGACTGCTGCTTATGATTTTGAGTGGATGAATAAGACCTTGTTTCATGGGCAGTATGAGCGCTTGCAAAGCTTTTTTCATGGCTCAGAGCTAGCAGCAACAGGTACGCCATCGCTTGCCGAGATGGCAGTACTTAAACCTTTGTTACCCAAACTTGAGCCAGTTCAGCGTCAAGCGGTATTGGCAGAGTGGCAGCTTCCAACCAGCGATGGCAGTGGTTTTAATCGTAAAGAGCTATTAAAAGCAAGGCAGCTGTTGCTAGATTCTGGGTTTTATTATGATGAAATGAAGTTATATCAGCCTGATGGCAAGCTTGCTCAGATTGAGATTTTGATGACAGGCGAAACCATGGGTCGAGTGCTTTTACCTTATATTCGTAATCTAAAACGCCTAGGGTTTGATGCGACCTTACGTCAAGTCGATGGGCCGCAGTATTATGAGCGTATACGCCGTTTTGATTATGATATGGTGACCGATGTATTTGCTCAGAGTTTATCGCCTGGTGCAGAGCAAGCGGCATTTTGGGGCAGTGCGGCCGCTGATGAAGCTGGCAACCATAATACAATCGGTATCAAAAACCCGCAGATTGACAGCGTCATAGAGCAGCTGGGCGACGCTAAGAATCGCAACGAGATCATTCTATATACTCAGGTGCTCGATCGTCTGCTACGTGCAGGACATTATTTAGTGCCTTTATACGGTAAATCTGCGACCAATGTCGCTTACTGGAATCAATACCATCATACCGAAACTCTACCGTCCAATGCTGTCGGCATTGATTATTGGTGGACAGACAAAGCAGCAGAAGCACGTGTGAATCAATATTTAAAACAATAAATAATAGTCATTCTTTATTTTAGAGTTATATTTGGTCTTAAAAACTTTTAATAAAAAACATTAGCAATAAAGATAATCACTGGTAAGGATTTAATATGAGTATTCGTATTCACCCGATTAAAGCGTTCAATGATAACTATATCTGGACATTAATCAATGAAAGTAATAAGCAGGCGATTGTCATTGATCCGGGTCAAGCTGAACCTGTTATTCGCTATTTGGAAGAAAATCAGCTAGAGCTGACATCTATCTGGACCACGCATCATCACCATGATCATATCGGCGGTGTCGCAGAGTTACAAGAGTCGTATCCTATGACGCATCTAGTTGCGCATACTGAACATAATGTCGATGAAGATCAGACCATAAAAGATAGCAGTACGGTAAGCGCGTGGGGCTGTGCGGCACAAGTGTGGGATGTCTCAGGTCATACCGCAAGCCACATGGCTTATGTTTTAGATATAGAGGGACGTAAGCATTGCTTTTGTGGTGATACGTTATTTAGCGCCGGTTGTGGTCGCGTATTTACTGGTACCATTGAGCAGTTGCATGACAGCTTTAAGCGTTTAAATGGACTGCCAACCGATACATTGTTATATCCTGCGCATGAATATACTGCAAGTAATCTACGTTTTGGGTTGTCGATTGAGCCTGATAATGAGGCGATGCAGCAAGCCCTTGCGCAAGCTGAAGAAATAACAGCACAAGGTATGCCGACATTGCCGGTTACCCTAGAGCATGAGCGTGCGATAAATGTGTTTTTGCGTACACAAGAGCCAAATGTGATAGCAGGGGTGAAGTCCAAAATGAATATTGAGGATGAAAAATCTTTGACCGTATTTTCGGCTCTACGTGAGCTTAAAAATAACTTTTAAATTCTAGCCGATACTTCGACTGACGTTTTGATAGTTATTAGCTGCGCATTCTTTCTATTGCCATATTTTATTATTTTAGGAAGCCATTATTATGGGTCGTTATATCCTAAAAAGGTTACTGCTGATATTACCGACGCTATTTTTGATATTGCTGGCGAATTTTGTCATTGTGCAAGCAGCGCCCGGCGGTCCTGTTGAGCAGCAACTTGCTATGATTGAGCAAGGCGCAAAAGACAATGCCTTGGGCGGTAATATTGGTGCGGGTAGTGCCGGTAATAATAGCACTTACCAAGGAACACGCGGCTTGTCAGAGGAAATGGTGGCAGCCATTAATGCGCAATATGGCTTTGACAAATCTGCACCTGAGCGCTTTTGGCTGATGCTAAAAAATTATGCCCAGCTAGATTTTGGGGAGTCGTTTTTTAAAGGGCAATCAGTGACTGATTTGATTGTTGAAAAGCTACCCGTATCAATCTCGCTTGGATTATGGAGTACGCTGCTGATTTATATGATAGCGATTCCACTTGGTGTCTATAAAGCCATGCATCATGGTTCAGGGATTGATAAAGCAACAGCTATGCTACTTGCTATCGGGCATGCAATACCTGTCTTTGTATTTGCTGTGATTTTGCTCGTGTTTTTCGCTGGTGGCAGCTACTGGAATATTTTTCCGCTGCAAGGATTAACCTCCGAGAATTTCGACCAACTAAATGCACTTGATAAAGTTAAAGATTACTTTTGGCATCTGGCTTTGCCGCTATTAGCCAGTACGGTTGGCGGTTTTGCTGGCTTGACCTATCTGACCAAGTTTAGTTTTTTAGAGGAACTGGGTAAGCAATATGTGCTGACAGCCCGTGCCAAAGGCTTAGGTGAGCGTCAGGTCTTGTACGGGCATGTGTTTCGTAATGCGATGCTCATTATTATCGCTGGTATTCCAGCGGCTATCGTCGGTATTTTCTTTGCGGGTAATTTCTTAATTGAGATTATCTTTAAGCTTGACGGTTTAGGATTGTTAGGTTTCGAAGCCATTCAGCAGCGTGATTATCCCGTGATATTTGGCACCTTATTTATTTTTACTCTGGTAGGATTGTTATTACAATTGATCAGTGATTTAAGTTATCACTTAATTGATCCTCGTATTGATTTTGAGGGGCGCTAATGTCAAGTTATCCATTACCTTCAACGCCTTCAAAAACACCTCCTATTTCTATAGAAAAAAAACGTCGCCTAAATCCTATTTGGCAAGCACGACTCAATCGTTTTCGCCGCAATCGTCTTGGGGTTATATCGCTAGGCATATTTGCCCTGATATTTGTTATTTGTATGGCAGCCAATGTGATTGCCAATGACAAGCCTCTGCTGGTGCAGTATCAAGGTGACTATTACTTTCCGGTTGTAAAGGCATACCCTGAAACGACTTTTGGCGGTGTATTTGAAACCGAAGCCAATTATAAAGACCCTGCGGTGCAAATGCTGATCGATGAGCAGGGCTTTTATATCATGCCGCCCATTCCATTTGCCGATCAAACGCCGAACGTTGAGCTGGGTATTCCATATCCAGCAGCGCCCAACAGTCAGAACTGGCTTGGTACTGATGACTTGGGCCGTGATGTACTTGCGCGTATCCTTTATGGCATGCGCGTGTCGTTATTATTCGGTATGGCTTTGACGCTTGCCGGCGCAGTGATAGGTATTATCGTCGGTGCGATACAAGGTTATTACGGTGGTTGGGTGGATCTAGCAGGGCAGCGTTTTATGGAAGTGTGGGGCGGTATGCCGCAGCTGTTTATGATTATTATTCTGGT
>NZ_DATIRM010000330.1:0-9611 GCF_035469765.1 Psychrobacter sp. | reverse complement strand
GTACTGCTGGTATCAATTTTTCTTGCTTGCTGTGCCTACGCAGACAGAGGCTGCAAAAAATTGATACCAGCAGTACTGTAGCGTTTTTAAGGTATTTTAACTATATTATTCATAGGCAATCCCTTTCCATTTTTTCGTTTTAACTATATTTAATGCCATATCTTGTGCTTAACAGTAAACAAATATAGCAAAATAAAGCGCCTCCATATTGGATATAGCAATATCACATTAATTTTTATCAATGTAATCACATGTTAAAAATGATGGGAAATTTAGCCTCGCTGTCATATTTTTAATATAAATTCTGTATACTGAAAATTGAAACGCCACATTTGCCACCAATGGATGACCTGCCATGTCTAGACGCTCAGCGCCATTTGTCGCCCCAAGCTATATAGATGACCCGATTTCAAAGGACGGCAAAAAACACGCCAAAGTTTTATTATCGACGCTGCAAGAAGACATTGCTAGCTTTCGAGACGCGCAGTTTCCGCCTGATATTTTACGTCAAATTCGTGACATGCCTATTTATGAAGGCAACTTAGCAGAGGTCCAAGCCTATCAGCAACGCTGGCGGACATTGCTTGAGCGGGCAATGGCGTTTTATCCTGCTGCCAATCTGCCGCCTGACTATTTACCATTGCCTGCCAGCCTTGAGATACCGCAGTTTATTTATCATGTGCAGCGCTTACATCTGACCAAGACTCGTGCCAAAGAATCTAAAAGCTTTGGTTCGGTCGGTGCGCTCACAGATAAGTGCGGTGATTATAGCGCCGATGACATTGAGCGCATGGCGGCAGTCTTTGAGCATGATGATGAGGCACTTTTGGTGGCGCACCGCGAATTTATTGATCTGCGCGCTTATGTATTTTGCCGTGATAATAAAGGCGAGATGCTAGAGCCTGAGCGGGTACGCTTTTATCGTACTGGGCTTATTGTCCATGCCCTACCCGATTTTAAAATGGTAGACAGTCGACAGACACCGCGTAAGCGTCGTAACGATGCCTATAACAATCCACTGGCAGATAATGGCGTGTGGAAGATTTATCGCAAAAAATAATGTCTGCTAAAGTCTTTATTTATTGTTTTTATGCGTTTATTGTATTGCCCATTTATTATTGCTAAGGATTCCAAATGCTCGCTGTCGCCGCCGGCTCACCGAACTTAATGTTACAAGCGACAATATTCTTGGGAGCAGCCCTGCTCTTTGTACCCCTTGGTAAACGGTTTGGTATTGCGACGGTTTTAGGTTATCTCATCACAGGATTGATATTGGGTCCAAGTGTGCTCGATGTGGCTGGTGATGCTGAAAGCTTACTGCACTTCTCAGAGTTTGGTGTGGTGATGCTACTATTCATTATCGGGCTTGAGCTTCAGCCATCGAGGCTGTGGGCGTTACGTCGCTCGATATTCGTCCTTGGCGGTTTGCAAGTCGGTCTGACTGGCACTTTATTGATGGGCATTTTATACCAATTCTTTTCCCTACAATTAGATACTGCTTTTATTGTTGGATTTGGTTTGGCACTGTCCTCCACGGCCTTTGTGCTGCAAATATTGACTGAAAAACAGCAGCTGTCGAGCACTCATGGTCGTGAAGCCTTTACGATTTTATTATTTCAAGATATTGCAGTTATCCCTTTATTAGCGGTCATTCCATTTTTATCAGGGGTGCGTGAACAAAGCTATGATTTGATTTATTTTGGTAAAGTTTTTGCGGTTTTTGCTGGGCTTATTTTTGCTAGTCGCTATGTGGTACGACCGTTTTTTAAATTTGTCGCCTCAAGCGGGGCGTCAGAATTACTAACTGCAGTGGCATTATTTATCGTGATGGGCGTGTCTATTTTGATGGGACAAATTGGTCTATCTATGGCATTAGGAGCATTTTTAACTGGTGTATTATTGGCAGATTCTGAGTATCGCCATGAGCTAGAGGCCAGTATCGAGCCGTTTAAAGGATTGTTATTAGGGCTGTTTTTTATGTCAGTCGGTATGCTGACCGATGTGAAATTGATATTAGCAAAACCCATCTTTATCATTGGCTGCGCGATGGCATTGATGTTTATCAAATTCGGGGTAATTACAGCGATTGCAAAAATCTTTGGCAATCGTTGGCCGACCAGTATCAGGTTGGGTGTGACCCTTGCTCAAGGTGGTGAATTTGCCTTTGTCTTGTTCAGTGTGGCGAGCGCTCAAAACGTCTTGCGACCTGAGCTGGCCAATACCCTGAACCTTGTCGTGACCATCTCTATGGCGCTCACGCCCTTGGCATTTTTATTATTAGAAAAAATAGGTGAGCCGTTATTTGCCAAAAGCAAACCAAGTCGCGAATACGATACGATTCCAGACCACGAGCATCAAGTCATTATTGCGGGCTTCGGGCGAGTGGGTCAGATTATCGGTCGTGTACTACGTATACACAATATCGAGTTTACGGCGATTGAACGCTCAGCGAACCGCGTCGATTTCGTCCGTAAGTTTGGTAACCAAGTCTATTATGGCGATCCAAAAAACCCTGAAATTTTACGGGCGGCAGGTATCAAAAAAGCGCGAATATTTATTTTGGCAATTGATGACTTAGAGCGCTCCATCACTACTGCTCAATACCTGCGTAAAAACTACCCTGATCTTATTGTCTTAGCGCGCGCTCGTGATCGCCAGCATTACTATCGTTTACGTGAAGTCGGTGTTCGTCATATTTGGCGTGAGACTTATTTAACTTCTTTAGATATGTCACGTGAGTCGCTACAGCTACTCGGTATCTCACCCGAAAAGGCGCGAGAAACGGTACGAACTTTCCGAGATTACGATGATGATTTGATTGAACGCCAACAAGCTATCTATGATGATGAAGCAAGTATGATTGAATCGGCTCAATCATCGATGGCGGAGCTTGAAAGTTTATTTGATGAAGACATCGGCAAAGCGCGTAAAATGGATTTGAGCGATTTCTATAAAGCGCTAAAAAGCCAAGCCATATCCGTCGATGATAAAGATAATACTGCGACCGACACTAAGCACGAACTGTGATAAGGCGCTAATTCGCATTACAATTATCAGGCGCTTGCTTTTTATTGAGTGAGCTGATGCACTCCCAATCATCACTGTTTGGCAGATGATAAAATACCACTGTCTGGTCATTGAGATAACGTATGGGGAACTGAACGTTTTGAATAGTAGCAATGACTGCACAATCAGTTTGTACAACCCCAGCTGCGCTACCCTTAATCTCAATACGTACCTGCTCACTGCCCATATCCATAGGTAGATTTAAGGGACACTGTCCTGTCTGCCTATACGCTAGCGCCACATTATTTTGCGTGGTTTTGACGGTATCATAAGCATCAAATAATACCTCGTTTTCTTTTGGTTTGGCGATAAGTGGTAAAAACTGCACTTTAATGACCATTAAGGCAAAGGCAAAAAACCCAAAGCCCATCGCCAGACCAAAGAGACTTACCCCGCCCTCTCGGCGCAAATGCGCTTGCTGCAAGCGCTCATCTTGCGGATAGTCATTAATCGCATCGGCAATCTCACGCCGTGCCATCCGGTAATAATAAGCGTCTGTCCAGCGTGCCACCATAAACGACCAAAACAGCCAAATCAGCGTGGCAATACCAATCCGTATTGGCATCTGATAAATATCAGCAATATAAGGCATTGCTAAGAATTCAACCCCCACCAATACCAGCGCGACATTGAGCTGAATAAATGACCATCCTGCCACGCTATAGACGATGGCATCCATGTAGCGCTTCCGATAAAGCAGCCAAGGAAAGGTCACAAAAAACGCTGCCCAATGCCATTTGGGGGATAGGTAACCTTGCTGATCAAATTGCTCAAAGCGTTTCAGATAGTAGCGCTGGCTACGATGCCCGATAAACCATTTATCCAGTTGTGTGCGTCTGGTAGGGGGCAATTTTTCTTGATAAAAAGGGGGCGGCGAATCCGTCTCAATAAATAACATAGTGATAAGCCTTACGTGCGATTAAGGAAACATATAACTTAACTATTCAGATTACATGATAACGCTAACAGCACCAAGTAGGACAGAAAAATGATAGCTATATAATGTACCTAAACGACAAAACGCGCCAAGATTATTAAAAAAGTATTGTTCATTCACAGCCGTCAAGATTTCACTTATAATAAGCGCACACCACCCATTTATTAAGTCTTGTTAATCCTATGAGTCAACATCCTGATATCAATACCAACATCGATGCCAACAGCCTTACCGATGATCAAACCTCTTTAGACGCTAACACAGTTATCGATACTGAAACAACGCCTGACGACAGTAAGCATATTAGTATCGTCAACACCTTTATGAAACGACGAACTCACATGAATAAAAATGCCGAGCTAGCATTGACGGCGCCCGAGTTTGCTCATTACTTAGTCAATAACAGCTTTGGTGACGGCAACCTTGAAGGTATTGACGATTTGCGCACGCTATTTTCTGAATTGCCAAACGGCAGTGATGCACCCTTGACCCTTGAGATTGGTTTTGGACTTGGTGATTCGTTTATCGAGATGGCAGCAGCTGAGCCAAGTCGTAATTTTGTTGGCGTTGAAGTCCATGAGCCGGGTATCGGTAAATGTGCTTATATGGCAGGTACTCAAAATTTGCGTAATGTCAAAATCATCAATGGCGATGCCATTCAACTGCTCAAACAGTTACCAGAAAACCATATCGACCGCATCCAGCTCTACTTCCCTGACCCATGGCAGAAAAAGCGCCATTACAAGCGCCGCTTTGTTAGCCCTGAGCGTATGGCGCTTGTCACACGTAGCTTAAAGCAAGGCGGCTGGTTCCATACGGCAACTGACTGGGAACATTATGCCTTTTGGATGGTAGAAGTGTTGGATGGTTTCGCAGGCTTAACCAACCAAGCAGGTGCAGGCAACTTCACTGACCGCCCTGACTTTCGTCCAATGACAAAATTTGAGCGCCGCGGTCTAGAGTGTGGACATGGGGTTTGGGATTTAATCTACCTAAAAGAATAACACCAAACGCATTACATTGGTTTACCCTAAAGCGGCTAAGATACTTATCAGTATCTTAGCCGCTTTTTTATACTTATCAGTCTTAAAACCTCATAAATAGAAGCTTTGTACAACTTCTAAAGCCTGCTCTAATACCTTTGATGAGAATCAAAGATATTTATATGCCCAAATAGTTTATCACTATATACGTGAAACATAGGTGTCAGCAATGCCAAAATACTGCTTAATTTAGACTTGCAAAATCAGAAATAGCCAAATTTTATGGATTAGGTGATAACCCTTATCTGCGCAATCATTGATACTGTAAGGGATTGGTGAGTTCTCCCCATAAGCTGTGGATAACCCTGTGCATAAGTCGCTACTTGACAAGCAATTCCTTAGATAGCTTAAAGGGTTAGGTAAAATCGTTCATTTTTTGTACAATTTAAAAAACAAATAATATCAAATACTTATGAAAATTCAAAATCTAAAATAATTTATTTATAAAATTTTTAATATTAATTATATCTCATTCAATGTTTCACACAAGCTAAATAAATTCGATTTATTTATTGTGGATAACTTCCAAAACCATTGACAAACCATACGCTCATCAGGTTCAAATATAAGCGGTAACTTTCAACATTTTATGCAAATATTTTTATTTTCCTAGACGACACCTATTGTCGCCTAGCGTTTGGTTATGTTCAATATATGCCTTGGATTTTGGTATAATCACCCTATCTAATAAACAATGATATAAAGTTAGAGTAAGACATAAGCTGGTGAGAGAAGTTGCAAGCGCTGTGAGCCTCATTAGAATTTATGAACTTTTTTTCGCTTTTATCAGTATTCAATTTTACTGTATAGTAGAGTGATATATCTGATGTCACGACCTACAAGACTTATCTCATCGCCTACTCTAACCTTGTTTAAAAAATACTAGCAGCTATGATGATATTGTCACTGATAGCCTTAAACAAGCCATTTTTAATAGTCATAAAACTTAGCCTTATAAATGATTGATAACAAGGAGTCCTGCATGGACGACAATAAAGCAAAAGCGCTAAAAGCTGCACTAGCTCAAATCGAAAAGCAATTTGGTAAAAATACCATCATGCATCTGGGTGACAACTCAGCAACACTTGATGTCGATGTGGTGTCTACTGGTTCATTGGGTTTAGATATTGCTCTTGGGATTGGTGGTTTGCCAAAAGGTCGTATCGTTGAAATTTATGGTCCTGAAAGCTCAGGTAAAACCACCATGACCTTGCAGGCGATTGCAGCGTGCCAAAAGCAAGGCGGCGTCTGTGCCTTTATCGATGCTGAGCATGCTTTAGATCCAGTATATGCACGCAAGCTTGGCGTGAATACAGATGATTTGCTACTCTCACAGCCTGATAATGGCGAGCAAGCACTTGAGATTACTGATATGTTGGTGCGCTCAGGTGCAGTCGATATGATCGTTATTGACTCGGTCGCAGCCTTGACGCCACGCGCCGAGATTGAAGGCGAGATGGGCGATTCACATATGGGTCTGCAAGCTCGCCTTATGAGCCAAGCCTTACGTAAAATTACTGGTAACGCCAAGCGCTCAAACTGTATGGTATTATTTATTAACCAAATTCGTATGAAAATTGGTGTGATGTTCGGTAGCCCTGAGACCACAACTGGTGGTAATGCGCTGAAATTTTACGCTTCTGTGCGTATGGACATTCGCCGCATTGGTGCAGTCAAGAATGGCGATGAAATCATCGGTAACCAAACCCGTGTCAAAGTCATCAAAAACAAAATGGCACCACCATTTCGTCAAGCTGAATTTGAAATTACTTACGGTGAAGGTACCAACCATTTAGCCGAAGTAATTGATTTAGGTGTTGAGATTGGCGCGGTTGGTAAAGCCGGCTCTTGGTACAGCTATGGCGATGAAAAAATCGGTCAAGGTAAAGCCAACTCTGTGCTGTTCTTAAAAGAAAACCCTGCTATTGCTGATGAGATAGAAGCCAAAATCCGTGCTGAAAAGCTTGGTGTAAAAGATGATAGCAAAGTCGCAGTGGTAGACGAGGCGAATGAAGAACAAGTCTCTGAATCTGTACAATAACGATTTGCTAATAAGCATGATCAGTTACTATGATTCATTATGAAAATTAAAACATTAGCCGAAATACTTGCTGAGTCGGATACCGATTCAGCAAGTCATACGCATCGCAATCAAAAAAACTCTTCTCAGCAGTCGTATACCAAGCAAGCATATAAAGACAAGCCTAAAAATACCAGCAAAACTGGCAAGCGCTCTCAGCATCTAAATAACCATGACTTAGATAAGAGTCTTCTAATACGTGACGATGCTACTTTTACAACAGAGTCGACTGATGAATCCTTCTCTGCGTTAAGTTCCTCGCTCCAATCCAAAAAACGTAAAAAACGCTTTCATCCAGCGGCTACTTTTCATGCTGAGCCTACTGATGTGCCTGCTTATAAGCCACCTGCCGCGCAAAGTATCAAAGAGATGCTCGCAGAGGTTAAACACAACATCCATGGTGATGAAGTCGATAATGACTTCGCTATTAATACTAGTACTGGGCCATCTTCAGAATATCTAGAAAGTAAAGCTAAGCGGTCGAGCACTGATGACAGCGAATTAGATAGTCAAAACGATAATCTACCAGCGGCACTCAAGGCCTATTTGCGTACACCTGAGCAAAGACAAGCAGAGGTCGATGCGATTAAAGCCGAAAGCCGCTTACGTTGGTTGGCATTCTATTATTTATCGCGGCGAGAATATGGCAAAGCTGAGCTCAAGCAAAAACTGATCGACAAAGAACAAGATCTAGAAAAGATTGATGCCCTCCTCGATGAGTTTGAAGAAAAAGGCTATCAGAGTGATTACCGCACTACACTGATGCTGATACGTGAAAATATTCGTAAAGGTCGTGGACGCGGGCGAATCAAGCAAGAGTTCTATCGTAAAAAAATCACCATGCCAGGCAACATCGACGAGCTAATCGATATGGCCAATACTGAGTCTGATGAGTTTAGTGAATTTATCGACGACAGCGCAGATAATTTGGTCGATGGGGTAGATTGGCTAAAACTGGCTGTGATAGCACGTACAAAAAAATATGGTGATAGCATACCTATTGAGCAAAAGGACAAAGCAAAACAGTTACGTTTTTTACAATATCGCGGCTTTAACACAGATATCTGCTTTGCCGCGCTCAACTATACGCTAGACACTCTAGCTGAACGCTTTTAGCTGGACGCTTTTTAAAGTTAGTAATAGCCGAGCACTTTCCACCAAATGAGACCGGCACCTATCCAAATAACTAAGTTAACCACGCTCATAATCGCCCCAATGCCCCACCACTCTTTTAACGTCACATAGCCAGAGTTAAAAATAACAGGTGCGGTACCAGTCGCATAATGAGTGAGCGTCATCATGATATTGCCTGCTGCGGCCAAGATTAGCGCATATAACATTGGCGGCGCCCCTAGTGTCAGTCCTACTGCATAAAATGCGGCAAATAGCGCCGTAATATGAGCCGTGGTACTAGCAAAGAAGTAATGAATATATAAGTAGACTAAGGTCAAAATAGTCACTGCCCCTACCCAACCTACTCCAGTGGTACCAATTAAAGACTCAATATTGCCTGAAAACCAGCTTATTAAGCCAAGTTTATTAAGATAAGCCGCCATCATAATAAGTGCACCGAACCAAATAATGGTATCCCATGCAGATTTCTCTTTTAGAATATCATCCCAAGTCAGGACACCAGTCAGGATCAATATTGTTAAGCCAATAAAAGCAGTAGTGGTGGCGTCGACGCTATATTGCTCACCCAAAATAAGTGCAGGGATATTCGCCCACAATAGCAGCATCAGACCAAACACCCCAAGCATGATTTTTTCTTGAGTGCTTATTTGACCCATTTCTGCCAGATTATCCTTTGCAAAGTCCTTCGCATTAGGCGTCACTTTGACATCAGGCGGATAGATCATATAGATAACCAGTGGCATCACCACCAAACAGAGCATCCCAGGTACAAACATCGCCACTGCCCATGTCGTCCAAGACAGCTGAATATCACCGCCTGTGGCTTTATTCACTAGTTCTACGACTAAAGGGTTGGGGGCAGTAGCGGTGATAAACATACCAGAGGTGATGGGATTGGCATGATAGTTAACCATAGCCAAATAGCGACCAATCTTGTTTTGAGTGCCTTCCTCGGGAGTTGAATGAAAGCTTTGCGCAATGGATTTCATAATAGGATGAATAATACCGCCGCCTCGCGCCGTATTAGAGGGTGTAATAGGCGCTATTATCAGTTCAGCAGCTGTCAGAGAATAAGCCACTCCGATGGTTTTTTTACCAAAGATAGAAATAAAATAATAAGCAATACGCCGCCCCAAACCAGTTTTTATCAAGCCACGCGATATCATGACTGCAATACCAATTAGCCAAATTAAAGGACTTGAATAGCTTGATAATGCATCGCTGATAGCTTGTTTTGGACTCTCACTTGTCACACCAGTAAGCGCCACTAGAGTGACGGCAATAAGAGCAATCGCACCGATAGGCAGTACCTTGCCTATGATGGCGACAATGGTAGCAATGAACAATGCCA
>NZ_DATIRM010000329.1:0-2684 GCF_035469765.1 Psychrobacter sp. | reverse complement strand
AACTCACTCACGCCCCTATTTTAAATAGTAGCGCCCAGCTGCTAATACTGCCTGTTAATATCGCCGGTCTGCTTTTAGACCCTATTCTTACTCGAGCGAAAACCCTATATCCTGATCATTATCAACGTTACTATCGTGCTTGTCGTGATGGTAGCTTAGTAGTTGGTAGCTGTTTACTACATAAACGCTCTTCCATTAGATTGGCACGTTGATATCTTGCCTTTACTGACGCAGTATCTACAGGATTTATCTAACATTCGCATTGATATTCATCTGCCAAAAGATATTACCTTATAGCATCTTATTTTGATTTTCGTTATTTTCACACCCATAAAAAAACCGCCTTGAGCACTTATAATAAGTAATTCAAAGCGGTTTTTTAATATTAACTCTATCAAATATCAAGCATTAGCTTTGCTCGATACCTTTCATAGTCAACTTGATACGACCACGGTTATCAACGTCTTGTACCAATACTTTAACGATTTGACCTTCTTTTAAATAGTCAGAAACGTTCTCTACGCGCTCATCAGCGATTTGCGAGATATGGACAAGTCCATCAGTATTTGGCAATACATTAATAAAGGCACCGAAGTCAACGATACGAGCAACCGTACCTTCATAGGTTTTACCCACTTCAACTTCTGCTGTGATTGCTTCGATTTTGGCAATCGCCGCTTTAGTTGCTGCTTTGTTTTCACCAAAGATACGAATCGTACCGGCATCATCGATATCGATAACCGCGCCAGTTTCTTCGGTTAGCTGACGAATCATTGCGCCGCCTTTACCGATAACATCACGGATTTTGTCCGGATTGATTTCAATCACTGCATAGTTAGGTGCATGAGCATTAATTTCGGTACGACTTTCAGGCAATACTTTGTTCATCGCGTCTAGGATATGAATACGACCAGCATGAGCTTGCTTTAACGCTTGCTCCATGATGTCTGGCGTAATACCTTCGATTTTAATGTCCATCTGTAGAGCAGTAATACCGTCTTTAGAACCAGCGACTTTAAAATCCATATCGCCAAGATGATCTTCATCACCTAGGATGTCAGACAATACCGCAAAGCGATCGCCTTCTTTAACAAGACCCATAGCGATACCAGCAACTGGTGCTTTAATTGGTACGCCAGCATCCATCAATGCCAAACTTGCGCCGCAAACAGAAGCCATTGACGATGAACCGTTTGATTCAGTGATCTCAGATACCACACGGATAACATATGGGAAGCGGTCGCTATCAGGCAGCATCGCTTGTATACCACGGCGTGCTAGACGACCATGACCGATTTCGCGACGTTTAGGGATGCCTTCACGACCCGTTTCGCCTACTGAGAAATGTGGGAAGTTGTAATGCAACATGAAATGGTCACGAATCGTACCCGCTAGCGAGTCAATCATGTTTACGTCACGAGTATTACCAAGGGTAGTCGTTACCAATGCTTGAGTTTCACCACGTGTAAACAATGCTGAACCATGAGTAAATGGTAATACACCAACCTGCACATCAAGCGCACGAACCGTCTCTAAATCACGACCATCAATACGTGGCTTACCTGACAAGATATTGTCACGAACGGTACGATATTTTAGATCGTTATAGATTTCTTTTAGCTCAGATACTGTATCAGCATAGCCTTCTGACTCAGCATCACCAGCAAGAGCAGTAATAGCGGCGTCTTTAATTTCATCAAGCTTGCTGTAACGAGCTTGCTTATCAGTAATGGTATAAGCGTCAGATACTTGCGTACCAAACTGCTCTTTCATACCAGTCTCTAACGCTTGATCGCGTACAGGAGCGGTATATTGCTGCTTAGCAGTACCAATTTCTGCTGCCATTGAAGCAATATTATCGATAACGATTTGCTGTTGCTGATGACCATATAAAACTGCGCCTAACATTTGATCTTCTGATAACTCTGCAGCTTCAGATTCAACCATCAATACCGCAGATTTAGTACCAGCGACAACCAAGTCAAGATCACTTTTTTTAAGCTCTTCAAGCGTCGGGTTCAGTACGTATTCGCCATTGATAAAACCAACACGCGCAGCAGCAACAGGACCAGTAAATGGGGCATCAGAGATAGCTAGCGCCGCTGAAGCACCGATTAGTGCTGCGATATCTGCTGATTGAGTTTTGTCAGATGACACAACCGTCGCTGTGATTTGAATCTCGTTGATATAGCCTTCAGGGAATAACGGACGAATTGGGCGGTCAATCAGACGCGAGGTTAACGTTTCAGACTCGCTCGCACGACCTTCACGTTTACCGTAAGCACCTGGAATTTTACCCGCAGCATACATTTTTTCTTGATAGTTAACGGTCAATGGAAAGAAGTTTTGACCTTCTTTAGCATCAGACTTTACAACCGCTGCTACCAATACAGTAACGCCGCCCATATGTACTAAAATAGAGTTGGCTTGACGAGCAATACGTCCAGTCTCGATGACAACTTGCTGGTTGCCGTATTGAAACTCACGCTTAATGGTATTAAACATTGTCATATAATTTTCCTAATATTGACTGACGAAATAATATCAGCATGATAACAAGCTGATATCTGTCATTAAAATTCTTTGTATATAGCTTCTAATCGACCATCTTTACAGTTATAAATTCTGTCTATCGAAGCTATTATTATCAAATACTTATCTTATACAGTTGGCCGGTATAGACC
>NZ_DATIRM010000328.1:0-2824 GCF_035469765.1 Psychrobacter sp. | reverse complement strand
GGTATAAAACATGTTTTACAATCGCTAACCCAAGACCGGTACCACCTGTCGCTCTGCTACGACCACTATCGACGCGATAAAAACGCTCAGTCAAACGTGTAAGATGCTGCGGCGCGATACCGATACCATCATCCTCAACCGCAAATCGACAACCCTCAATCGTCTTAGTCCAGCTGATCGAGATATTGCCGCCTTTCGGTGTGTATTTAATCGCGTTAATGACTAGATTAGACAGTGCGCTATTCAAGTACATCTCTGAGCCATATAGCCCGTCATAAGTATCAATATGCAAGTGAATGGTATGCTTATATTCTTGATTATATGCCTGCGCATCATCATAGACCTGAGTGAGTAGCTTGGTCATATCAATATCATTAAACGCATGAGTTTCTTCAATTTCGATACGTGATAGCAGCAATAAATCATTGACGACTCTATTCATGCGCGCCGTCTGCTGGGTCATTAGCTCAAAACCGCGTCGCCAATGCGCAGGCATATCTGGCTGATCTGAGAAATTCTCTAGATAACCCATCAGTACCGTCAATGGCGTACGTAGTTCGTGCGAGACATTGGCCACAAAGTCGCGGCGCATACCCTCCAAATGCTGCAAGCGGGTCACATCATAAATAATCAGCAGTTTTTCATCGCCAAACGGCGTCAGCTCACACTTCAGATAGCGATTTGGGTCTTGCCACGAGACGATATGTACACTCTCATCGGCATCGGTATTAAGCGTCGTTGCCTCCTGATAATACTTAAAAAATTCAGGGACTTGAATAAAATCAAAAATGCACCTGCCTTTATCTGAGGATTGCAACAATAATAAATCCTGCGCCGCTTGGTTCCACCATTCAAGCCCATCATCGTCATTGAGCAAAATGACGGCATCACGTAATGCTCGTAAGGCACTTCTGATTTTTTTAAGTTGATTTGTGGCACCCTGCTCATTATCTTGGATAGGCATTTTTATTTGTCCGTTATTTTTTGCTTTGTCTCTACTATTGGTCGCTCCCGATGAGAGGCGACACTCTACAATACTCATATTACTAGGGCGTGTCCTCATTTTAAACATGGAGATAAAAATGAGGACACGCCCTAGTGATTAACCTTTTTCGATACGGTTAGAAAATCGATAACCCGTACCGCGCACCGTTTGTATCAATGTATCACAATCATGTGGACGCAGTAATGTGCGCAAACGTTTTACGTGAACGTCAATCGTTCTATCTTCGATATAGACGTTGCCGCCCCATACTTGGTCGAGCAGCTGAGCGCGGGTATAAGCGCGTTCTGGATGACTCATAAAAAACGCTAATAAACGGTATTCTGTCGGACCCATATCGATAATGTCATCACCCACCATAAAGCGGTGGCTTTTGGCATCTAAAGTTAGCTTACCTATATTGATAGGTTTGTCGCCGCTTAGCGCGTTACTACGGCGCAATACCGCTTTGATTCTTGAGATAAGCTCACGGGTCGAGAAAGGCTTAGTCATATAATCATCAGCACCCGCATCAAGACCATGCACCTTACTGTCTTCTTCACTTTTGGCAGTCAACATAATGACTGGTATCTCAGCGAGCAGCGTATCGCTTTTTAGCATACGGCAAAAATCGATGCCACTTTTATCACCGGGCAACATCCAGTCTAATAAAATCAGTGCTGGTCTATGATCTACCACCTGTTGATGCGCCTCTGACACATTAGCTGCCTGCAAACTCTCAAAGCCCGCCATCTCTAGAGTCATGACAACCATTTCACGAATGCCATCTTCATCTTCAACAATCAAAATTTGCTCTTTAGACATAGTGTATTCTTAGTGTTAGAGGACAAAATAGAGCTTATAAAAGCAGTAGTAAACGCAGATATGCGTTCCTTTATTAAAGAACTTAATTATGACAGTATGATGACATTTACTTTTAACTTTATGATACTTAGTGGCAATTCTAATGTATTAATTCACTTCTAATAAAAAGTTTAATGGTCCATCATTGACACTCAATACTTGCATATCAGCACCAAACTGACCTATTGCAATATTAGGATGTTGGGTCTTAGCATAAGCAATCATTTGCGCAAATAACGCTTGCGCCGCGTCAGGTGCCATCGCGTCGCCAAAGTCAGGACGACGACCTTTATCTGTCTTTGCCATCAAGGTAAATTGTGAGACCAATAATAGACCACCGCCCACTTGCTGGACATTTTTATCCAGTTTACCGTATTTGGCAGGATTGTCATCATTTTCAAAGATGCGATAAGTGAGGATTCTATCGGTCATTCGCTGCGCACTTTGTAAGTTATCATCGTGTCCCAAGCCAATATACGCCAGTACACCTTGTTCAATAGCACCACACTCCTGCCCATCAACGCTGACACTGGCATGTTTGACCCGCTGGATAAGAGCTCTCATTGCTTACTTCCTTTAACGATTATGGTCATACAGTCTGCTGCTGACCATGATAAAATATACTTATCTATGAATAAATCCAGTTATCTATGATTTCTAGTACGACTTGTTATTTTAATAACTATTTTTTAATCCCTACTTTGGTCATCTATTATGAATGTATTTACTACCTTACAGCAATTTGTACCGCAGCAAAAAATCAGTAAAGTCGCTGGGCGTTTAGCTGCCAGCCGCCATCCTTGGGTCAAGCGTACATTTATCCGCAGTTTTGCCAAAGCGTATGATGTTAGCCTAGATGAATATGAGCGTCAAAGCCTAAACGCTTATGAGAGCTTTAATGATTTCTTTACTCGTGAGCTTCAAGATAATGCGCGTGCTATCGATACTACCGTCAATGGTATCGCCAGTCCTGCTGAT
>NZ_DATIRM010000327.1:0-2729 GCF_035469765.1 Psychrobacter sp. | reverse complement strand
TAATAAATCCATAAACTAATAAACTTTAGTCAATACTTACTTGAGAGACCAAAGCATAAACGAACTACAACCTGACAAAGAAAATGCTTAACTAGTCGTTTTTTCTTTGAGATTTGCTTCTTGATAGATAATACGCTCAGCGGGTAAATAGCGTTTTTGTTCACGGTAAAGATAGTTAAGCATCTGCTCACGTATCTCACAAGCCAGCGTCCATGCTTCTATGGGACCTGCCGCTGAAACAGCACCGCGCAGCTGAATGGTGCTTTCCGTCACCTCAACTACAAATATTTCAGGCTCAGTTTTGTTGTCCCAAAGCTTGTTGTCTTTAACCACCGATATAAACTGCTGGCGAATGGCGTCAATATCTGCGCCATAATCGATATATAAAAACACAGGACAGATCTGATGTACTTCTGTATGTGACCAGTTCTCTACCCTTTCAGTGATCAATTCGCGCATCGGCACGATTAATCGACGTTCATCCCATGTTTTTAGTACCGCATAAGTGTAACGCAGGTCTTCAACGGTACTAAAGTTGCCATCCATTATTATACTGTCGCCAATCCGTACGGGCTGCGTCACTGCCACCTGTACCCCAGCCATGATGTTACCCAGTATTGGTTGAGCTGCTATACCGATGACCACGCCAGCAATTCCAGCCGAAGTTAGTAAAGTTGTGCCAAGACCTTCCATGTTGGCAAACTCACTCAGACCTATCCAGATACTACCCAACACCATGGCAAAGATGAAAAAGCGACGAAATATCGACACATAAGTGCGGCGACTTCGCTCCTTATCAAAGTGCTCTTCTGCCAGATTTTCAATCTGCATGTTTTGATAACGGTTAGAAAAAAAGTTGATGATACGTATACCTAGCCACATGGCACTCAATACCAGCCCAACCCAAATAAGTGGACGGGTTGACGAAGCCACTGCGTCTAGATAAGGAAATCCGCCAGAGACTAAGGTAAAAACGAGCGAAAAACTGATGGTAAACGTCAAAGGTACAGTCAGCTTACTGACCAAATCTGCCACACCATTGTTTCTGCTGCCAGACATGCTGTATTTTTCATCGTCCATATAGTAGCTAATGACTTTTTCAGTGCTTTTACTCAGTAACCACCCTACGCCCATGGTCAATGAGAAAAATAGCACTAACGATAAAAATTCCCATAACGCGATACTAAAAAACTGTAATTTTAACCAAGTGGGCAGGTAACGCTCAAATTCTGCTGGATGATATTGCTCATAAAGATTGTCAATATTGCCGACTGTCTGCGCAGAAAATATCCAGACGGGGGCTTGATCGCCTACTCGTACCCGCTCCAAGTACATAGGGACACGGCGTTCCCGATACTCAATATAGCCAAGTTGAATGGAGCGTCTAGGAATACCCATGACACTGCTATTATTACCGAGCGGCGGTTCAATCAGACCATCGGGGCGGTCTGGCATGTCATCGAATACATACAACTCTGTTTCGGATAGCAAAAAATCAAGTTGCTTTGTCAAATCAAGCGCACGGCTACGCTGATTTTCCTCATCGATTAAATTCATATTGAGCGCATAAGCTGCCAAGTCATATTGCTGCTTCATCACTGCTGATTGAAAAAACTCCAAGGTCGCAAGCGGCGTCGCCAAATTTGGTGGCTCTGCTAATGGTGGCAGTCCTACATTGAGCTTATTGAGTAAGTAATAACTCTCGCTATACTCCCCTGTCAGTCCCATGTCACCTTGTAACGTCCCAGCCTGCTGTACCACGCTACGCTCAGTGGGATCAAATATCTCTTCGGTAATACCAGAGATATTAACGCTTTCATCCTTGATGGTATTGATTTTCTGAACGGCATACTCAGCTAAATTGTCAGGCTTGCTGGCTGCTTGTGAACGAGTTTGCTCATTCGCGCTTATCTCATCGTTATTGTTTGCCGCATTAGCAGGCACATGGATAGCACTTATGACTATAATAAAAAAACCTAAGATCACGTGCAGTGCGTTGTAGTGAATACTATGTCGCTCTACATCGAGACGACAACCATAGTCAAAATCCATTGCAGTACCATGACCGTCAACGGTACTATTTTTGAGAGTATTCATATTTTCAAAACCACTAGTTTACAAAGGGAATGCATGTAAAAGATGCGTTTGGTATGCTTTAACTTAATGTAGTATGCAAAAAAAAGCCAGCTCGAAGCTGGCTTAATTTATTAATGTTTGAGAATAGACAAGCGCAAAAAATATATGCTCAAATTAAGCACGGCGCCAAGTGGTGCCAGCACGACTGTCTTCAAGCTCAATACCGGCCTCTTTTAACTGCACACGTATCTCATCAGCACGGGCAAAGTCTTTATTGGTTTTCGCATCTGCACGCTCGATGATCAAGCCATCAATAGCAGTATCGGTAAAACCATCTTCTGCCTCATCACCAATCACTGCTTGCAAAAACTGCTGCACGGGTTGTTGTAAAATATTCAATACCTGCGCCAACGCTTTTAGTTGCTGCGCCAACTGCCATGCCGTATCTATCTCTTCAGCTTTGATGGCTTTGTTGATGTCACGTGCCAGACCAAATAAGACGCTAATCGCCGTTGAGCTATTAAAGTCATCATTCATAGCTTTGATAAAAGCTTGTCCTGCTGCACTGGCATAGGCACTATTAATCAAGGCGTCATCGATAATAAGTACTTCACCTTTTTGTTGTTCAGCAACCTTTAATGCTTGATATAATC
>NZ_DATIRM010000326.1:0-3484 GCF_035469765.1 Psychrobacter sp. | reverse complement strand
AGGGAAAAGCAATATCGATACATAACGTACTGCTGATATCAATTTTTCTTGCTTGCTGTGCCTACGCAGACAGAGGCTGCAAAAAATTTATACCAGCAGTACCGTAGCGTTTTTAAGGTATTTTAACTATAGCAGCACTTGATTAATGCTCTGTTTTAAAAATATTAAATTCAGTATACAAATAAAAAGCCAGCTAATCGTAATTAGCTGGCTCTACTATTAAAAATTTTGATGGTGTTCTAAAGAATAATAAATGACATATTGGAATTAACGATTATGTATCTATATTGCTTATCGTTCTGGACGAATAAACGGCATATGTCTATTTACGTCTTTATATAGTAAGTATCTAAATGGACCAGGTCCACCAGCGTAGCAAGATTGTGGGCAGAATGCGCGCAGCCACATAAAGTCACCTGCTTCAACTTCTACCCATTCACCGTTTAAGTGATAGACGGCTTTACCTTCTAGTACATACAAACCATGTTCCATAACATGCGTTTCATCAAATGGAATCACGCCACCTGGCTGGAAAGTAACAATGTTTACATGCATGTCGTGACGCATATCAGACTGCTCGGTAAATCGAGTGGTTGTCCATACGCCATCAGTACCCGGCATTTCAATAGCTTCAACATCGTGATCGCTTGTTACAAACGCTTCAGGCACATCAATACCTTCGCAATGTTGATAAGCTTTACGGATCCAATGAAACTTAACGTGCTTGTCGCTATTGTTTTTTAGCGTCCATTTGCAGCCAGGTGGTAAAAATGCATAACCACCTGCTTCAAGATGATGCGACTCACCTTCAATAGTCATATCCATTTCACCTTCAACGATGAATACAACACCTTCGGCATTTGCATCTAGCTCAGGCTTTTCTGAACCGCCATTAGGCTCAACTTCGACGATATACTGTGAGAAGGTTTCAGAGAAACCTGAAAGTGGACGTGCAAGCACCCACATCCGCATACCTGTCCAAAACGGTAGGTAGCTAATAACAATGTCAGTTAGTACACGTTTAGGAATAATCGCATAAGCTTCGGTGAAGATAGCGCGATCAGATAGTAATTGTGTTTGCGGAGGCAATCCGCCAGTTGGTGCGTAATAAGTGCTTTTTGTTGACATTGTTCATGTTCCTTAATGGTTTTGTGCCGCGATAAATTTGTGCCTGAACCTTTGAGTTTGAATCGTGGAGCAAAGGAGGGGTATACCCGTTTGGCTAGGGTTTTTCTTCAACCACTAAATTATGTGCAGCTTGAAAGGCTAAGCTATTGTCAAAATCGTTAGACGTTAGATATAGCCTAGTAGTTTAAATCGTTTTTAATTTCAATTTCTTGTGTGATTAGTGCCTAACGGATCTTTTAATAAAGGGACCGTTAGAATAACGTCAATGTTCACACGAGGTCTGATGCCAGCATACTTTTTAGAACACCAGCAAAATCATTTATCATTTGACTATAGCCATTAAGCCTGATTTTTAGCCTGCTCATCAGATATATCAATACAAACTTCCCAATCATCAATCTCGAATTCATGGCAGTTATTACCCTCACCATTGATGCGATCGACCACTAAAAAATCACAATCCGCTTTTAGCGCCAGTAGCGGATGATGCCAAACATTGGCGTCATACTGTACACCTTGGTGCGAATGGGCATAAAACACCTCTAAATCATCAGCTGATTTAGGCGCATCGCCAGCTTTGGCAACAACGACTAAATAGTCTGTGCCATTCATAGAAAAGAAGGCTTGCGTACCAAACGGATGGTATTCCATCACTGATAATGTAATCGGACAATCGCGTCTTTTGGTACGAAAAATGCTAAAACCGACTTCTCCACCATTTAGACCAACTTTTGAGATGGCATTATGACGACAAGCATAGCCTCTATTAATATCCCAGCAGTTATCCGGTGTGGCTTCATCCTCACCATACGGTTCAATAACCGCACCGTAGGGAGCAAATTCAGCCTTGGTCAAAGGCTTGGCAATGATTGTGGTTTTCATAAGTTCACCTTTAGGTTAGTTAGCAATATCATCTATTTAGTTATTTTAGTAACTTATTAAGTGATAGATCTATTTAAGCTAAGCAAATACTAGACACAAGATGTCGGTTTTGAGCAATTGGATCAATAAGGTATAAACTGCCTTGAGCGTATTATCCGTTAGCTTACGTGGTTGCTACTACGCACGTGCTTATTAATATGATGATACGTCTTATGATTGTTGTTACGGTTACATCCAGTTGGCGGTGTTATCAGCCGTGGCTGGATGATTTTCATACCAGTGCTTGGCGATTTCATCGCGGCGGCATATCCAAACATCTGGTTTACTGGTGATGTATTGTAGAAATTGTTTAAGCGCTTTAATGCGACCAGCACGACCAATAATGCGGCAATGCAAACCAATGGTGAGCATTTTTGGCGTGTCTTGACCTTCCTCATATAAAGTGTCAAAGCTGTCTTTCAAATACTGATAAAAAGGTTCGGCATTGGTAAACCCAGGACTTGAAGAAAAACGCATATCATTGGTCTCTAACGTGTAGGGGATAACCAGATGTGGTTTGCGAGCAATTTTGCTGCCTTCTTCTATTTTAACATTGAGCCAGTAAGGGAGCTCATCAGCATAAGAGTCAGAGTCATAAATATAACCACCCTGCTCAGCGACCAGCTCGCGAGTATTTGGGCTATCGCGACCGGTATACCAACCAAGAGGCTGATTGCCGACCATACGCTCAAAGATTTCAGTGGCGCGGCGTACATGCTCGCGCTCAGTTTCGCGGTACATATATTGATAGGTGATCCAGCGTAGGCCGTGACTGGCAATCTCATGTCCGTCTTCTAGGATGCGCTCGACAATATGCGGTGTTTTTTCGGCAGCAGCTGCACAAGTAAAGGTAGTAATGGGTAAACCATATTCTTTAAAAGTATCTAATACGCGCCAAACGCCTACACGGCTACCATATTCAAAAGCTGACTCGATAGACTGGTGACGGTTGGTAAATTCAGGCGTACCTAAGACATCAGATAAAAAACGTTCTGACTGACCATCGCCATGCAAGACACTGTTCTCTGCGCCTTCTTCTATATTTAGCACAAACTGTACGGCAATCTTAGCACCGCCCGGCCAATTGGCTTTTGGTGGATTTTCGCCATAGCCTTTTAAATCGCGTGGATAGCTTGCTTGATCAAAGTCGCTGGTTATTTTTTTTGTCATTGTCATTATCCTAGATAAACTAAAGCTGAAATGAAATAAGGTATCGCTGAGGCAGGGGTGCTATTTTTTCTGATTATGCTTGAACGATAAGCGTTAATACTTGATAAAACTGGCTTTTAATAATGCTGACTTTCATCTAAAAGTCAGCGTTATGAATAATGAGAACATTGTCTTCAGAACCATTTTTTTACAGTAACTGCCTTTACGCTTTATACCAGATTTTATTATAACCCTGAAGCATAAGCGACAAGTTGCTGGCGCTCTT
>NZ_DATIRM010000325.1:0-2088 GCF_035469765.1 Psychrobacter sp. | reverse complement strand
AGAATTTCAAAATCATTACTTTAGTGATGAAGAACAAGGCGCAGATGGCAATATGGAGTATGATTTGGCAACAGGACTGCTCGGTGAGCATGATGAATTCGCCACACTGCGTGCTGAGCTTGAAGAGGCGCGTGAGCAGCTATTTAGTATCCGAGACTTTATTCGTTTTGCAGTGACGCAATTACGCAATTATGATGTGGTTGTTGCTCAAGGCACTACTGATGAGTTCGCTGAAGCGTCTGCGATTGTGTTGCATTCATTGTCTTTAGATTGGTCTGCCAATGATCAGATTCTTGATTGCCGCTTGACCACCTCAGAGAAGCAATTGGTTTTAAGCTTGTTAGAAGAGCGTATCGCTGAGCGTAAGCCATTAAGCTATTTGATTAATTTATCTTATTTCTGTGATTTGCCTTTTTACGTCGATGAGCGCGTATTGATTCCGCGCTCTCCAATTGCTGAGTTGATTCGTCAGCAGTTCCATCCGTACTTCGAGGTTAATGAGTTGGCAAAGCCACTAGGCGTGAGTATCAACAACCAAACGCCGGCTTTTGTTGATCACGGTTTAGAAATTAAGCAGTTGTCACAGCCTGAGCGCATTTTAGATTTGTGCACTGGCTCTGGTTGTATCGCGATTGCGCTAGCGACCCGTTTCGTCGATGCTTTGGTTGATGCGGTAGATATCGATAAAGGCGCGCTTGAAGTGGCGATGGTCAACGTCGATCATCATGATCTTGGTCATCAAGTCAATGTGATTGAATCTGACTTATTTGCCAAAATCCCTGCCGAAAATCAATATGAGCTAATTGTTACCAATCCTCCATATGTCGATGCCGCTATCATGGCAGATTTGCCACCTGAATTTTTGTATGAGCCTGAGCACGCACTCGCTGCCGGTCAAGATGGTTTAGACTTAGTACATCGTATTTTGTTTGAAGCACCAGATTATCTGAGTCCTGAAGGCTTGCTAGTTTGTGAAGTAGGCGATAGCGAGTGGGCGTTAAAACAAGCTTATCCTGAGATTCAGTTTGATTGGTTAAAATTCGCCCATGGCGGTCATGGTGTTTTTGCAATTACCTATGATGAGCTGATGAGCTATCGCTCACTATTCGCCAATTATGTACAGTTATTAGATAACAATCAATAAATCAAGATTGACACTATCATCAAAAATCGACTTCATTTGTTTAAGGATAGATATGGCAGGCAATAGTATTGGACAGCTCTTTACCGTCAACACCTGCGGCGAGTCGCATGGTGCAGGTCTTATGGCAATCGTCGATGGCGTGCCACCAGGTTTAGCCTTATCTGAAGCCGATTTACAAGTAGATTTGGATCGCAGAAAGCCAGGTACTTCTAAGTACTCGACTCAGCGCCGCGAGTCTGATGAAGTCGAGATTATCTCTGGTGTTTTTGAGGGTAAAACGACGGGTACCTCTATCGGTCTGCTGATTCGTAATACCAATCAAAAATCTAAAGACTATAGTGAAATAAAAGACACATTTCGCCCCGGTCATGCCGATTATACCTATAGCATGAAGTATGGCTTTCGTGACTACCGTGGCGGTGGTCGCTCATCGGCGCGTGAAACTGCCATGCGTGTCGCTGCAGGTGCTATTGCCAAAAAATACTTACAAGAGCGCTTGGGTGTGCAAATCCGCGGTCATGTGACCCAAATCGGTAATGAGTATAGTAATGTCCTAGAACCAAGTAAAATTGATTGGGATTTTGTGAATAGCAATCCGTTTTTTTGTGCAGATAAAGAAGCAGTCAGCCGCTTTGAGACATTGATAGACAGTTTACGCCGTGAAGGCACTTCTTGCGGCGCCCGTCTTGAGATTATTGCAAGCGGCGTCCCTGTCGGATTGGGTGAGCCAGTATTTGATCGCTTAGACGCGGATATTGCTCATGCGATGATGAGTATCAATGCCGTCAAAGGCGTAGAAGTCGGTGATGGTATGGCGGTGGCAGGGCAGTTTGGTCATCGCTCACGTGATGAGATGACACCAGAGGGTTTTACTGCCAATCATGCTGGTGGCATATTAGGCGGTATTTCATCAGGACAAGATATCCGTGTCAGTATTGCTCTTA
>NZ_DATIRM010000324.1:0-8977 GCF_035469765.1 Psychrobacter sp. | reverse complement strand
AATTTAAACATAAATCTACTAATTACTGGAAAATGGTTGGCAACTATGCTAAAACAAACATATTAAAATATAATGATACATCTTTATTACAAAGGTAAACTATTGGGTAAGGTGAGTGCTAGCTTTATATAATGACTATGATGGAGCAGACGACACTTACTAAAGAAACTATTTATGGGCGTCTTAGTTCGTTTTTTCGGTTCTTAACATGGTAGGTTTTTTGATGGGACTCAATATTTGACTTTTTTATAGTAAATAATACTGAGTAAGAGATACTCTTTTACTGATATAGCATTTGATTGAATTACTCGTAAAACTCACCTGCAATAATTAATGATTGTAAGGTATGAGTAATCACTGAATTTATGGCTATAATAACGCTGTAAAAAATTTAGCATAACGCCCAACTTACTAAGATAATTCATCATGAAGTGCGTATAGTGACTCATGGCGGTTCCCTGTTTAGATCAAGCCAAAAATAAGCGATGTCATAGGTTGGTAGGACTGCGCGCTGTTTTAGATGAATGGTTTGTATTCATGAATCGCATTATGAGTAAGTAGTATTACGCATAAAAAGCACTGTGAACATATCGCATGATGAATAAATAGTCGTTAATAGGACAATGAGAATGGAAAATGATTTTGATGGTTTAAAAGTGATGGTTATTGATGACTCAAAAACTATTCGCCGTACCGCAGAAACCTTATTGCAAAAGGCTGGCTGCGAAGTTGTAACTGCCATTGATGGGTTTGATGCCTTAGCGAAGATTGTGGATCATAATCCAGATATTATTTTTGTGGATATTATGATGCCACGTTTGGATGGGTATCAGACTTGTGCTTTGATTAAAAATAACCCTGACTATGCCAGCAAGCCTGTAATCATGTTGTCATCTAAAGATGGTTTATTCGATAAAGCCCGCGGACGTATTGTGGGTTCTGATGAATATTTGACCAAACCGTTTAGTAGGGATGAGCTTTTTGAGGCAATTAATCAGTATCGTTAATCATGTAAAATGGTCATAAAGTTTTCATATAGCGATACATTTAACGATAAAGTATTTTTATCATATTTAGTATCATACATTTAGCTCAGTATAAAAATATTAATTCAATCGGTTTGTTTTAACACTATATTCTAACGGATATCATCGAAAATAAAGGAAATAACCATGACTACTGTATTAGTCATTGACGACTCGCCCTCTGAGATGGCGAAATTTCGCGACATGCTTTCTAAAAATAACTATCAAGTATTGGAAGCGATTAATGGTGAACAAGGCTGCCAAATGGCGATTGATCATCTACCAGACGTCATTTTGATGGACGTAGTAATGCCTGAGATGAACGGTTTTCAGGCAACTCGTAAAATTACTCGTGACAAGACGACCGCGCACATTCCTATAATCATGATCAGTACCAAAAATCAAGAAACCGATCGGGTGTGGGGCAAGCGTCAAGGCGCAAAAGAGTATATTACCAAGCCGATTGATGAAAGTGGTCTGGTTCAGATCATTCGTAAAGTAATGGAGTAGCTTGTGGCATCCAGAGGGTTTATTGAGCTTCTGCGTATAGCAGATTTGGCACGTTCGCGTAAAAGTGGACGCCGCGGTGGACAAGAATTTGACTGGCAAGGAGTGGTATTTGAGATCGGTGGTCAACGTTTGGTTGCGCCAATGGGTCAAATAGCCGAAGTATTATCTATGCCAGAATACACCAGCGTGCCTTTAGTAAAGCCTTGGATGCTTGGCATCGCCAATATTCGTGGACGCTTATTGCCGTTGACTGATTTGTCTCGATTTTTACAAGTGCCTAGCAGCTTAGCGCAAATGAGTCAGCGCAAGGTTATGGTGATTGACCATGGTAATGTATTTTCGGGGTTGCTTGTTGATCAAGTACTTGGTATCGAACAGTTTACTCAAGAACAGTATCAGCCAGAAGCGATTGAGCCAAATTCACCATTTGCGCCTTATAACCATGGCAAGTTTTTCAAAAATGATCAAGATTGGTATGTGTTTATGCCAAGCTTGTTGGCACAGGATATACAGTATACCGATGCTGCAATATAACTATCGTTTATCAACGTTAATGTTTGACACGCAACTGTTTGTCAAAAAATGATAGGAAGCAATGGCTGACAGAATTCGGTGCTTTGTCAGCATTCATACAGGCTTTGTGAATCACTGTTGTTTGATAACAATATGATTTCAGAGTCAGTCACGATAAGACTTTGACGATTGTTTGAAAGGAATAGGTACGATGAGTGATGTTATAAAAAACCCTGTAGCTGGTACCCATAAAAACACGACTGATGCCAATAGTAAATGGAAGCTCTTATTGGGGCTTAGTGTGTTGGTAAGTGTGGCATGTCTGTTTTGGTTGGTAAAATCCTTATCATTGGTCAGTCAATATTTGGAGAGTTTCAACCAATCCGTCGTAGTGCCAGTGATTTTATTTGTACTGGGTGTATTGGGTATCTTATTTGCCTTATACCAACTATTACAGCAGCGCGGTGGCTCAGAGCGTTTGCTTATCGAAAAAGAGACGTTACGTCGCCGCCAAGAGGCGGAATCTGAGTCTGAGCGTGCGCGCCAAATTCAAGAAGAGAACGAGCGTAATCAGATTGCGATTTTGCGTTTGCTTGATGAGTTGGGTGACTTGGCAGACGGTGACTTGACAGTGAATGCGACAGTATCAGAAGACTTTACTGGAGCGATCGCCGATTCCGTTAACTTCGCAATTGACCAATTACGTCAGTTGGTATTGGTGATTAATAGTACGGCAGATCGTGTATCGCAGTCCTCAGAGGAAACGCAGATGAATGCAATTGAGCTTGCTGAGGCATCTGAACACCAAGCACAAGAAATCGCTGGTGTATCGGCCGCTATTAATGAGATGACGGTATCGATTGACCAAGTTTCAAATAACGCAGCAGAATCTGCGACCGTTGCTCAGCGTTCGGTTGCCATCTCTTACAATGGGGCAGAAGTTGTACAGCGTTCTATTGAAGGTATGAACGTTATCCGTGATCAGATTCAAGAAACATCAAAACGTATCAAACGCCTTGGTGAATCTTCGCAAGAGATTGGTGATATCGTTGGTTTGATTAATGATATTGCAGACCAGACCAACGTTCTGGCATTGAATGCCGCGATTCAGGCGTCGATGGCTGGTGAAGCTGGACGAGGATTTGCGGTCGTTGCTGATGAGGTTCAGCGTCTTGCTGAGCGTTCAGCCAATGCAACCAAACAGATTGAAACATTGGTAAAAACCATTCAGGCAGACACCAGTGAAGCCGTTATGTCGATGGAATCAACCACTTCTGAAGTGGTACGCGGTGCACGTTTGGCAAAAGATGCGGGTGAAGCCCTAGAAGAGGTGCAAACCGTTTCTAATACCTTGGCGGATCTGATCCAAAACATCTCAAATGCTGCTATGCAACAGGCAGAGTCGGCAGGTCACATCTCTCATACCATGAATATCATTCAAGATATTACTTCGCAGACGTCTTCTGGCACGATGGCGACGGCACGCTCTATTGGTGAGCTGAATGAAATGGCGGCAGCACTACAAGAATCAGTCACCGGCTTTAAGATATCGAACGATGATGAGCAGCTGGGTTATGACAGTATGGACAATGAGTATTTAGATATCGATGAGAGAATCTCTGTTAATAGTTAATAACTGTCGATAGCATTTATGATCTTTTCTATTGAAATGTTAACCAGATTGTCGTTCTAAATAGACGTTTTTCAGTTTGGAGCAGCAACATTCATAGCAGGTCACATGAATCATCATATTCAACAAGATAACAATAGTATCTATAGAGCAGAAGTTACATTGGTAGAGACTTTACTACAAGAAGATGTAACAGCGATAGGCGATGACTACGCTTTTGATGCAAGGCAATGGCAGCGCTATATAGAGTATGAGATTGGTTTTATCTTACCTAGTATTCAATGCAATTGGCTTGAAAATTCTGTCAATCAAACGGCGTCAACTCATGGAGTGACTACTGCCCAGTTATGGCAGCAGTTGCCGCACAACGATGTGCTGCGCCAGCAATTGCTCGATAAAGTATTGATTCATGAAAGTCGATTTTTCCGCCATCAGCCTTCTATAGAGTTTATTACTGAGTATGCTTTGCAGCATCAACGACTGCAGTTAACCGATGACAAAACTAGTGATCATGACATTAGCGCTAGTAAGCCGTTTCGTATTTGGAGCGTGGGCTGTGCGAGTGGACAAGAGACTTGGTCGCTTGCAATGAGTTTAGCCTCAAAGCAGGTCGGTAATTATAAGATATTGGGTACTGATATGAGTGAGCAAGCACTGGCAACGGCGCGCTTAGGTCAATATCCTGCTAGACAGCAATCATTAATCCCATCATCTTGTCAGCAGTTTGTGCAACCATTGCTACCAAAAACTGTTACTAACGTAGTAGATTCTAATGGCGCTACTACAAATAAAAGCGCGGTAAACAATAGTCATGCTGACTGGCAGATTACGCCAACATTAAAATCGCAGGTTCGTTTTGCTTTACATAATATTATGGATAAAAAACTACCGACGGCGCATTTACAACAGGTAATCGTGTGCCAGAACATGCTGCTATATTTTCGTAAATTTGATCAGCGTGATATTTTGGCACGATTATCAGAAAAATGTGCTTTAGGTGGTTATATTATATTGGCTCCAGGTGAGGCGCTATTTTGGCGTCCTTCAAATATGCGCCGTATTGCGCACCCACAGATTAATGCGTGGCAAAAAATCAGTGCCTAGATTAGCGCCCAAAAGAGTTAGGATGAATCTATGAAAAACCAGCCCAATGACATGGTGACGCTTGAGTGGTTATTGCCAGTGTTTAATCAGCAGTTATCACAGGTAGCTGATGGCTGGCAACTAGATGCAGGGCAAGCTTTTAATGAGCAAATGGCGCAGTGTTATCATGAAATTGATGGTGCGCTGACCATGGTTAATCAGCCTTCTTTGGCAGGTTTAGCGAACAAGCTCAGCCTATTAGCAGGAGCGGAGACTACTGATACTTTAAATTCAGATAATGATTCCAATCTGTCTGCTGAAAAACTGAGAATGGGACAGGTTGCTCATAGGTTGTTACAGCGTGAACTAAGTTACTATGCGCACACTGGCAGCCAACACACTGCTTTAATCAATAAAACCTTGGCTGAGCTGATGCAAGTCTTATCACAGTTTGGGGTAGTAGCAGAGCCTCTTACAGACAGCCTTTCATCAGCCAACGCTCTGGCAGGCTTAGCCGATTACGATGAGATTGAGATCACCATACCAGCAGGTATGGCAATGTCAGATTTAGACAATGAGCAGCATCAGCAATTATTATTGGTCTGGCGCCAACAATCTCACAAACTGTTTGCTGCTAATATAAATAGCCCTGCTATCTTGACGCCATTGGAGAAGGTTAGCCATTATTTATGGCAAACCGCTCAAGAGACTAATTTGCAGCGTCTGTGGTATTTAACAGAGCTGTGGCTGCATGATCTTGGGCAAAATGACAACCCATTACCCAAGTATTATGCAGGGCTATTAAGTCAGCTTGATAAAGTGATAGATAGTAGTCAGCATCAGCATAAGTTATCTACTAACGAGCTTAATCATCTCATTAGCAGTATTTATATCGAGTTAAGCGGTCTTATCAATAACAGTGATAATACGCAATCTCTCTTGAAGGGTGGTGCGCAGACAGAAGCTGAAGCACGTTTCTTGCCTCGTATATTAAGTGAGATTGAGGCGATTATTTTCACCCTTGATAAACCTCATGCGTTATTAAAGCCGTTGGCAAAAATAAGTAACCAACTAGCAGACCGCGGCTGGACCTTATTTGGCTCACAAGTTAAGTCAATTGCGGCTGATATAGAGCATAGCTTGTCATCAGAGCAAGATTTCACTCAAGAACAATGGCAGATAGAGCGTCAGCTGCAAGAATTATATAGTGCAATCTACAATACAGAACAAATCATTGCGACCAAAATAGGTAGCGCTGCATCATTTACGATTTCAAATGAAAGTGATTATGATTTGCCGTCGCAAAGTAATCTATATAGCAGCGCTAATGATGTGGATTTGCGCGAGCTGCGTATTGCTGCTGAAGAAGTTAAGCAGGATTTCCATAACTATATACAGCGGCAACAGCTGAATTTACTGCCAAATCAGGCAGATTTTGCTAGTATGAGTCAAGCGTTTAATAGCATGGGGCTGCCATCAGTTGGTGAAGCAACCAATAAAATAGCCGATATATTTTTACAGATACATACTCATAAGATTGAAATACTTAGCTGGGACGTTACCCAAGCACTGGTAGAGAGTTTAACTTCCATTGAGCTACTGCTTGATTATCTTGCACAGCAGTTTTTTGATCAATCCTTGCTAGAAAAAGCAAATGCCTATATTAATACGACAGCCAATCTACTTGATGCGTATATCTATGCGCCTGAAACAGTCAATGATACTTTTCTCACCCAAAAACCTGTCGCTAATGATGTACTACGTTATGACGACAATGGTGAGAGAGCCCCTCTTATTGTCCCGCTGTCTAATAGTGAAGCATTGATTGATTCAATAGTGAATCATAAAAATGCAATCGTTAAAGAAGGCAGCGACGCTTTACTAAAAGTGCGTCAACAGCTTCAACCTGATAACTTCGATATCGATGAGGACATTCGAGAAATATTTCTTGAAGAAGTTGCGGAAGTGATTGCTGATTTAGAAGACTTTTTACCAATATGGCAGCAAGATGCACAAGATTTGACACCGTTAACTGAATTGCGCCGTGGTTTTCATACTTTAAAGGGCTCCGGACGGATGGTTGGAGCTTTTAGTATTAGTGAGATGGCATGGTGTATTGAAAGTCTGCTCAATCGTTTGTTAGATAAAATCTTACCAGTGACGGATGATGTAGTTACCTTGGTAACAGAAGCTACAAAGCGCTTACCCGCTATGCTCATCGACTTTACCGCCCAGCAGTCACCAAGCTTTGATCCTGCTATTATACTTTTACAAAGTCAAAACTTAATGACTCAGCAACCGCTTAATGCGGGTTTGGCAGTAGCTGAGCCTACGTCATCAACAGCTGCTATTGAAACAGCGGACGCTGTATCAGAGCATTATATACTCGATCAGGATTTACACTCGCAAGCCATAAGCTCAGTCACTGAGCCAGCAAATGATTTGAAGTCATTAGCAGGTTTAGAATTACCTTTGGTGCTGCAATCATTTATCGTAGAAGCAGGAGAGCTTGCAGCAGATGCAAATGATGCTGATCCTGATATCAAAGAGATCTTTATAGAAGAAGCGAATGAAGTCTTAGAAGAAATCGTTCCTCTATATGAGCAGTGGCAGCTTTCCCCTACAGATTTTAGCGAACTGAAAGACATTCGCCGTGGGTTCCATACCCTAAAAGGCTCAGGTCGTATGGTCGGCGCTCACTATAGCGCTGAATTGGCGTGGTCTATAGAAAATATGCTGAATCGTATTTTGGATAAGAACATTACGGTTTCAGCCGACATACAGCAGCTGATTGGCGACGTATTGACTGTGTATCCTGAGTTATTGACTACTTTTGAGCATGAAAGCCAAGACTATCCAGCAATGGTGCCGTTGTGGATTGCCTGCGCCAATGCCTATAGTAAGCAGTTGGGCGATGAGTTTAGCTACCGTGCAGTATACAGTCAATGCTCACGGCTTTCTGAGAATATACAACTGACCCTTGATGTCGGTAGCGATATTCAAGAGTTAGAAAGTGAGGATGTAATCGATCGCACTTTACAGACGATTCATTCGGTAAACGAGAAAATGGCAGATGCGCCGGTTATCTTGATGCCACAAAGTGAAGAAGATCAAGCATTCTTTGATATCTTTATTGAAGAGGCAGAAGCGTTGTTAGAGGGTGTTAATGATTTTGTGCGTCATCATCAAAATGAGCCCTATGTTGATGTGAGTGATGAGATTGTGCGAGCATTCCATACCTTGCGCGCCGCGTCAGGATCTAATGCTTTAATGGCTATTAGCGATGTGAGTGCGACCATAGAGCAAAGTTTAGAGCTGTTGCAGCAGCAGGATACACCGATGAATGCCTGTCATATTAATGCATTGGCTCAATCTGTCACGCTTATTGATGGCTATCTCGATAATTATAAACAACATGCCCAACAGCAAGATATGTCAGCAGAGGATATGCAAAGCGGGCAGGATATCGCATCTTTGCAAGCACTGCTTGATGATCAAGATGGTAATAATGATGCGAGTGCCGATGATAAGCCAACGATTAACGATTTGCTAGAGGGCAGTATCGACGAGCTACTAGATGCAGAATGGCAACTAGAGGCAGCGCTGAGTCACTCAGATACAGAACAAGTTCAAACCTATATTACAAAGCAGCTGTCGCAAATTAATGACCTGAACGACAATGCGCAAGCCTTTCCAAAATTCGTCTCTATCCTTAATGCTTTGCAAAATGCTTATCAGTATTTGAGTGCGCACCTCAGTCAGGCGGCAAATACGGATGTCCAAACGACTTTACTTGCTGGGCATGCGCAGTTAATCGGTTTGTTTGATGCTTTAGCCGGCAGTACGTCATTAAAAATCGATGAACAGGTACTTGAGCATTTACAAGGTATTACGCAAGGCGATCATACCATTGACGAAATTGACGAAATTGACAGTATTGGGGAAGCTATCGTCCATAAAAATCAGGCGATGGTACAGAGTATTGCTGTGCCTGAGCTAGAGCTTGAAACCATCGATACGGATATTGAGCTACTAGAAATCTTCTTAGAAGAAGCGCAAGAGCTTGATGATGCACTGGTCGACAGTTTTAGTAAGTGGCGCGCAGACATCACTCATATCAATACGTTAAAGGTACTTCAACGCCATCTGCATACCATCAAAGGTGGTGCACGTATGGCAGGCATCCGCAGTATTGGTGACTTGACCCATGAAGCAG
>NZ_DATIRM010000323.1:0-2512 GCF_035469765.1 Psychrobacter sp. | reverse complement strand
GCTTCAATTACGCAGTTTTTCTATAACGCGGATAGCTATTTATATCTGCGTGAGAGCTTAGAAAAACGCGGTATCGATACGGTGGCTCAACCTTTGGTTGCTGGCATTATGCCCATCACCAATTCTAGCAATCTGATGCGTTTTGCTGACAGCTGTGGTGCTGATATCCCGCGTTATGTGCGTAAGCAGTTGGCTGACTTTGGCGATGACAGCAAGGCTATTCGCGAATTTGGCTTTGATGTGGTCTATCGTCTGTGTGAGCGTTTAATAGCTGAGGGCGTCCCTGCCATGCATTTTTATAGCATGAACAAGGTTGAGCCAAACAAACGCTTGATCGAAGCGCTAGGCCTTGCATAATGCTTGTTACGTAAGCGATGTTTCTATAGATAATTGAATAACTGGCGTTCTTAGGAGCGCCAGTTTTTTTGTTGCTAAAATTTTTAGTAAATTTTAAATGATTGACACTGTAATATCCTTGATTATCAAAATAAACATATCAGTACCACCATATAATCATTAAAAAATATAAACGACAATATAGGCGTCCTTAACGATGATTTACCTATATCGACAATATTCTGCTAATATATTTCAAATATATACTATTAACTTATAGGACTAAACGACTGTGCGACGTTTTTTTTATGCCATCAGTGATGATAATAACCCATCAGAGACCACCTACTCTAAGCTCAGCACCCTGCCTATCGGTGCCAGCGTCGAATTAACAGAGAGTATTGTTCATCATTGGTGCCGTGTATTACGAGCAAATATTGGCGATCAAGGTGTGTTATTTGATGGCTTTGGCGGTGAGTATCAGGTACAGCTGCAAGCCATCAGCAAGAAGCACGCTACTGTGACATTATTGGCGCACTTAGATACTGACCGAGATACCGCTGTCTTGACTAAAATCGGGCTGGTGATGAGTCGCGGTGAACGGATGGATTACGCCATTCAAAAATCCACTGAACTTGGTGTCACTGCCATCCAATTGCTAAGCAGTCATCATGGTGAAGTCAATCTAAAGCCTGCCCAAGTCGAAAAGAAGCTTGCCCATTGGCAGCAGGTTGCGATTGCTGCCTGTGAGCAATGTGGCCTTAATCGCCCGCCTCTTATCCTTGCACCTATCGCTATCAATGATTGGCTCAAACCTGCAGCGACTGCCAAGCCTATCAATGTAGAAACGGCTGTCAGCCCTATGGTTGCCACAATGAGTCAAGATACGTATTACCAAGCACTACTACAACCTGCCAATTTGCGTTTGCAGCTGAGTGTGCCGGCGGCAGGACAGCCTGCAATGCCTAAAGCGTTATTAACGACATTACAGCAGACAGCGCCTTATATTGAATTGTTAATTGGTCCTGAGGGCGGATTGAGTGATGAGGAATGCGCTCAAGCAGCAAACGTTGGTTTTGAGCCTTGGCAAATTGGTGCAAGAGTGTTACGAACAGAAACTGCGCCCGTGGTTGCACTAGCAACATTGCAGGCACTTGTTAGCTAGCATTTATTTTATAAATATAAAACGTTATTTATCGACGTACCTCCATTTTATGAGTTCAGTTATGAGCGCTTTTACACCGATACCACTGGCAGACAAACAGCAATTATTGGTCAAATTATGTGATCAATTTGAAGATGCTATTTTCATACTAGATGCAAATTTGCATTATCTATCTGTCAATGCTACCTATGAGCGGATGATAGGTTATACAGAAGCCTTCTTGCTCGGACGTCCACTTGGTATATATGCCGCTGAATTTTTATCAGAAGAAGAAAGATCTATTCTAGTAGATATTGCTGACCACTTAGACAGTCGCGGTTTTTATGGAAACGACTTTTCAATGCCGAATCGCTACGGAGAAATGCTGGACTGTTATATGACCTATCGAAAAATAAAGATAGATACCACTATCTATTATGTCGGTATGGTTCGAGATATGTCTGCCGTGGTAAAAGACAAAAAACAAGTGGCACACTTGCTAAACTACGACCAATTAACTGAACTGCCTAACCGCAAGGTATTTTTGAGCCAAACCAGCGATTTATTACTAGACAGCTATCAAGAAGTTATTATTGTACGTTTAAATATTGACCGCTATCGTAGCCTTGCAAGCTTGCTGGGCCCCGATGGTATCAATAACCTAATAAAAAAATTTGTGACGCGTGTCAAAGACTTAAAGCTTGATTTTTTACGCTGTTTTTCTCATTTTGGCGGTGATGATTTTGCTTTATTGTTTGAGTGTAGCGACGCTAATATGGTGCGTCATCAGCTAGACAGCTTAATGCAAATGTGTGAGCTTCCTTTCTTTGTCAATGATAATCAAGCCACAAATACTGAAGTGTATTGTCATATCTCCGTTGGTGTTAGCTATTATCCTGAAAATGATAATGATTTTACCGGCTTGTTAACCAAAGCAGAAAAAGCCTTGAATTATGTCAAACAGCATGGCGGCGATGATGTGTGTTGGTATCATAAAGCCATTAACGAGGTGAATGCGCATAATATACAATT
>NZ_DATIRM010000322.1:0-4442 GCF_035469765.1 Psychrobacter sp. | reverse complement strand
GGCAGGTGGTCTCGCAGCTACGACAAGTCAAACAGCGGTCTAAATGAAGTTG
This sequence comes from Psychrobacter sp., assembly GCF_035469765.1. Classification (GTDB taxonomy): domain Bacteria; phylum Pseudomonadota; class Gammaproteobacteria; order Pseudomonadales; family Moraxellaceae; genus Psychrobacter. The sequence continues at coordinate 4,390 of NZ_DATIRM010000322.1, read as the reverse complement.
TGATTTTTCGCTGACATCACCAGTCTCAAGCATTTGTTTTAGTAAATAAATACGACCACGAGGACCGTCACGCTCATCGCCAAGCTCTTGATACGTGGGGCATGTAGCATTACAGAATCCACAGTGAACGCAAGTGCGCAAAATATCATCGGCTTCTTGAATATCTGGGTGATCCAGATATTTTACATTAATTTGAGTTCGCATTATGACTTCCTTGTCATCGAGCCAATTTACATCCAGCTATATAAACGATTGGGATTGAAAACACAATTCGGATCGAAGGCGTGTTTGAGGCGCTGATGGAGCTTTTGGAGCGCCTCAGACTGAGTATGAAAGACTTCCTGACTCCTGTCACCACCGCGATAAAGGCTAACCTGACCGCCTGCAGCCTCAGCGAGCGCTTCTAATTTGTCCGAGGTAAAGTCGCCACGAAGCCAGCGCTGCGCACCTCCCCAATCAATCAGCCAATCTTCATCTGGTAGCACATGCGCCGCGCTACTTTTTACAGAAAACCGCCACAATGAGGACGCGTCTAAGAAATAATCCAATTGCTGCTCACGAAGCGTGGACCAAAACGCATCTGTATCTTCTAATGCCGCGCCTTGCCACTGTTTGACGGTACTATCTACAGCACTTCGTGCGCCTGCCAAGCGTAAATACAAATGATTGTCAAACCAACAAGCCCCTGTCAAGGGTTTGGATTGTCCTGAGAGACGATTCATGGTATCAATTGCCGTTGCAGCATCCATCTCCTGCTTGATAGTGACAGTGGCGGCAGGCTTAGGCATGACTTTTAAACTGACTTCAGTAATGATACCCAAAGTGCCCATAGCGCCTGCTTGCATCCGTGAGACATCATAACCAGCGACGTTTTTCATCACCTGACCGCCAAAGCGCAGCTCTTCTGCGAGGCCATTAATGAGACGAATGCCTAAAACATGGTCTCTTATTGAGCCGCTCCAAGGTCTTGCTGGGCCTGATAAATGGCAAGCCATTGTGCCGCCCAAGGTTGCTTGCCCGTTAAATGTTGGTGGCTCAAATGCTAAGCACTGATTGTGTTTGGCCAAGGCGTTGCTAATCTCATTAATTGGGGTTCCAGCACGGGCAGTCAGCACCAATTCGATCGGCTCATAACTGAGAATGCCTTTGTGCTCGCTAAGATTGATGGGGTTGCCTATTTGCTCACGTCCCATAAACTGCTTGCTGCCCCCGCCCATGATTTGTAGTGCTGTGCCGTCATGGCTGGCTTGTCTTACCCGCGCAATCAGCTCTTGACTGATGTCTGTCATGCCAGATCTCCTTGCTGTGGTTGAGAATCATGGCTGTGTTGCGGTCTGTCAAGGGTACGGTACTCTTGACAGCGCTTGAGCAAGGGAATACCTTTACCCGGATTTAACGTACCAATTGGGTCAAAGGCGTGCTTGATTGCATGAAATTGTGTCAGCTCTTGATCGTTAAACTGAATCGTCATTTGGCGGATTTTTTCGACCCCAACCCCATGCTCACCAGTTATGCAGCCGCCCACTTTGACGCAAAGTTCTAAAATACGGCTGCCAAACTCTTCAGTGCGCTCAAGCTCTCCTGGTACATTGGCATCGAACAAGATAAGCGGGTGCAAATTGCCGTCCCCAGCATGAAACACGTTGGCGACGCGTAGACCATATTGCTCTGAGAGTTTTTGCATTTCTGTTAAGACGTGGGCAAGTTGGCTACGCGGAATGGTGCCATCCATGCAGTAGTAGTCAGGGGATATTCGCCCGACAGCGGGAAACGCCGATTTTCGACCTTTCCATAATAAGGCGCGCTCCGCCTCACTTTGCGAGACACGTGTTGTGGTTGCGCCAAGTTCGATAAACAGCTGCTCAACCTCTGCAATCTGTTCTTGAACTTCCGCCTCACTACCATCTAACTCACACAGCAGCAAAGCTTGGGCATCAGTTGGGTAGCCTGCATGAGCAAATGCTTCGGCGGCTATAATGGCAGGGCTGTCCATCATCTCAAGTCCGGCTGGAATAATACCTTTGGCAATCACGCCGCCAACCGCGTCCCCTGCTGTCTGAACGTTATCAAAAGCGGCCATAATGACCTGAGCCTTTTCAGGGCTAGGTAGCAGCTTGACCGTCACTTCAGTAATCACCCCAAGTAGACCCTCAGAGCCGGTAATTAGAGCCATCAAATCAAAGCCATTGCTATCAAGACCTTCACTACCAATAGTAATGAGATCCCCTTCGACTGTGACCATCTCAACCTTTAATAAATTATGAGTGGTCAGACCATATTTGAGACAATGGACGCCACCTGAGTTTTCGGCGACATTGCCACCGATGGAGCAGGCAATCTGTGAGGAGGGGTCTGGGCCATAGTACAAGCCGTATTGACTTGCCGCCTCGCTAATAGCAAGGTTGCGAACACCTGGCTGCAAACGCGCGCTACGGGCAAGCGGATCAATATCAAGGATATGCTTAAATCGGGACAACACCAATAAGACGCCATCAGGGTTGGGCATCGCGCCTGCACATAAACCCGTACCGGCACCGCGCGCCACCACAGGGATTTGATAGCGATAACAGATTCGCATTACCTCGCAGACCTGTTCAACGGTTTCTGGGAGCACCGTAATGAGCGGCATATCGCAATACACCGATAAGCCATCACACTCAAAAGGCTTTTGGGTCTCCTCATCATTGATCACATATTGAGGCTCAATAAAATCGCGAAACAGCTCTACTAGAGCAGCTTTATCAGGTCTTAGGCTCTGATTCATGGTGGCATTCCTTTGCTCACTAAATTGTCGATACTCACTGCATTACTACGCAGACGACATTAAGCTTATAACAAAAAAGTAAAAGTTGGCTATCAATATATTGGCTAAAACTGAATAAAACGATATGTAATGTTTTAAATTAGTAGGAATTAAGCTTGTTTCACAGGTGTATTAAATAAGCGCTGTAAATCCAATACTGAAAATGGATAATTTAAGCGTGCCGATGGCGTTAGTACCACAGGAATCGTGGTGGCGAACTCCATCATCAGTGGCTCAGAAAAATCAGCAATATCGACAGTTCTATAAGTCATACGCTGCACCGCTTGTAGCTGTGTCATCCGCTGTTCAGCGATGTCGCATAAATGACAGCCTGAGGTACCAAGCAACCACCATTTAGCAAGATTTTCAGGACTGCCAAGCGGGGGATTTTCTTCAACCATACGGGCGCGTAATGCGCTTATATTATTATTCTCGTACATAGCTACTCTCTTATGTTAACTCTTAAGGTTCATATTCTTAGACGGCAAAAAAGCAGCTATTCTGCTTCTATTTTTACTGAATCTTTTTATCTGTACTCTGTGCCATGATAAAGAAGTGGGGTAAATAATGACAGCGATTGTGAGATTAGGTAAGATGAGCTGCTATTTATGGTTACTGCCTTTGCAGTTACCATGATTGGCTGCGCGCTTTTTACTTTCTCTTATTATCTTTTCAATCACTTGGACAACACGCATGACAAATTTTGGCAAATTTATCAAACGACTATTATTGGCATTGATGGTGTTGGTCGTCGCATTCCATGTGTTGGTCGCAGGGTTGCTATTAATTTGGAAAACACAGCCGATCAATAACAGCATGTTTATGCTTGCCCATCGCATTACGGGTGGTGATGTTAGCCAAACTTGGGTTGAATATGACGACATTGCCAAATCTGCTAAGCAAGCGGCGATTGTCAGTGAAGATTCAACGTTTAGTCAGCATAACGGTTTTGATATGAAAGGCATTGAGGCGGCAAGGAAAAAGAATGAAGCGAATGGCAAGATGTCGGCGGGCGGCTCAACTATTACCCAACAATTGGCTAAGAACCTGTTTTTAACCTCGCATCGCTCTTATACCCGTAAAGCTGAAGAGGCTGTTCTCACCATAATGATTGAAACCTTATGGGATAAGCAGCGAATTTTGACCGCTTACTTGAATGTGGCAGAGTTTGGCAATGGTATTTATGGTGTCGAGGCCGCCGCGCAGTATTATTTTGATAAATCAGCTGCTAATCTCAATCGTGATCAGTCAGCCTTATTGATTGCCATGCTACCCAATCCAAAATACTATGAAAGTCATCAAAGCGATAAACGCCTGCGTAATAAACAACGTATCATCAAAAAACGTATGAAAAATGCCGTATTGCCACAGTCTGACTAAATGTAGATAGAATTAACTGTAATAATAGAATAATAATTAAAAAGTATAGTATAAAAATGCTGATAGAATAAGATTGATATAAAAATAATGGCAGGTTGATAACGGCAAAGGAGTGGGAAAGTGGTAGAGATGGATAATAAGCACAGTAGTAGTGATAAGGTAGCTGATGTTATTGAAGCATATATTGATGCGAATCATGATATCAAT
>NZ_DATIRM010000321.1:0-3390 GCF_035469765.1 Psychrobacter sp. | reverse complement strand
AGGTTATGAAGATATGGCGCAGTTCTTGGCGGACAATGAGGTTGAGGTTGTCGCCTCACTTCCTTGTTACTCATTAGAAAATGTAGACAAGCAACGCGGCAAAGGCGCATTTAATGACAGTATCTTAGGATTGCATAAGCTTAATGCCTTAGGTTATGGTAAACCGGGTTCGAATTTAACGTTAAATCTTGTGTATAACCCGCAGGGGGCGACGCTACCGCCCAATCAGCAGCAGCTTGAAGCTGACTATAAGCGTGAGTTGAAAATGCATTTCGATATTGAGTTTAATCAGCTATTTGCCTTAACCAATATGCCTATTCAGTGCTTTGGTGCGGTGCTATTGGCTAAAAAACAGTTCCATCCCTATATGGATTTACTCAAAGCCAATTATGTGGCCTCCAATTTAACCGAAGTGATGTGTCGCTCGACTATCAGTGTAAATTGGCTTGGGGAGCTGTTTGATTGTGATTTTAACCAGCAATTAGAGATTCCAGTGCCAAATAAATTCCGTCGCCATCTAAGAGATCTATTGACGCAAAATCCTGCTGGTGATGATATTGCCATTGCGGATCATTGCTATGGTTGTACGGCAGGACAGGGCAGTAGCTGCGGCGGTATTTTAGAAGAGTCAGCTATATAGCTTTATTAAAGTATATGAGAATAGATTAGATAAAACTGGAACAAGTAAAATTAGCATAGGCAAAAACCTATTTATCTAAGCAGAGTGAATACCATGTCGTTATTCAATAACTTAATAGTCAAGACGACTATTGCCACCGCTATCTTGTTATCAAGCGCAGCCGCCTATGCGGATTTTAATCACAGTAGCTGGGATGCGTTGCTAGACAAACATGTGACCATGACCAATGCTGGCAAGGCGTCAGTAGTGGATTATGCTGGCATGCAGTCGGATAAAAGTAAATTAGATCGCTATATGGCTGCCACTAGTAAGGTGAATCAGTCTGAATTTAATCGTTGGAATAAAGATGAGCAGCTAGCATTTTTAATTAATGTCTATAACGCAGGTACGGTAGAATTGGTGCTCACCAAATATCCAAATATCAAGTCAATTAAAGATATTGGATCCGTATTAAGCTCACCTTGGAAGCAGAGTTTCATTCCACTGTTGGGTAAAACGCGCTCGCTGGATGATATTGAACACAATCTGATTCGCGGCTCCAAGCGTTACAACGACCCACGTATTCACTTTGCGGTTAATTGCGCGAGCATTGGCTGTCCTGCGCTCCTAGACGATGCGTTTACTGGAAAGCGCTTAGAGAAGCAGTTAGAGCAAGTGACCAGTAAGTTTTTGGCAGATAGTAGTCGTAATCGCTTGAAGGGCAATACGCTTGAGATATCGCCAATCTTTAAATGGTATAAAGAAGATTTTACGATGGGCTGGCGCGGTACTAATGATGTTGCAGGATTTTTGGGACGTTATAGTCAAGCCTTAGGAATGAATAGCGCTCAAGTGAAGGCATTAGAGCAGGGTAAAATAAAAGTCAGTTACACCAATTATGATTGGCGCTTAAATAAAAAATAAATTGGGCGTTAATAAAAATGACTGCTGTGCCAATCAAACTATCTATCGTAGTACCAGTATTAAATGAAGCGGATAATTTGCCGCGATTGATTGGTCATCTGGCTTATCTGAATCCAGCACCTTATGAAGTCATATTGGTCGATGGCGGTTCAACAGATAGCTCAGTTGCCATCGCTAAGAAACTGATTAAAGATTTGATAGATAGCAGTCAATCGTCTATCAACTGGCAGGCTGGTGATTGGCAAATAATAGAGTCCGCCGCTGGACGTGCGATGCAAATGAATGCAGGTGCTGAGCTAGCAACGGGTGATGTGTTGTTATTTTTGCATGCTGATACACAGCTGCCGAATCACGCTATTACTGATATTACATTAGCCGTCAGGCGAGCAGAGTGGGGACGTTTTGATGTACGTTTAGACAATCCTGCATGGATGCTTAAGGTAGTCAGCCAGATGATGAATTGGCGTTCCAGATTGAGCGGGATTGCAACGGGTGATCAAGCGATATTTATCAAAAAAATACTTTTTGAGCAGCTAGGTGGTTATCCTCAGCAGGCGCTTATGGAAGATATTGAGCTTTGCAAACGTCTTAAAGCTATTGGTAAGCCGGCTTGTCTACAAAGCAAGGTGATAACTTCGGCGCGGCGCTGGCAGCAGTATGGCACTTGGCGCACGATAGGTTTAATGTGGCGTCTGCGTTTTGATTACTGGCGCGGTGTCTCTGCTGATAATATTAAGCAGCGTTATTATAAGACTTAGTAGCTATTGGTTGTCCTTTGAGCCGTAAAGAGTCCTAGAGTGCGCTCAAATCATTTAAACTTGTAATAATAAAAATTCAAACATTTATGTCAAAAGATACACTCATTATTATTTTTGCCAAGTTCCCCGCTCGCGGCATGGCAAAAACACGTTTGCAACCTGCACTTGGTCTTGAAGGTGCATCGCTTATGGCAAAACAGCTGTTGTTGCATAGTGTTGAGCAGGCACTAGCGACCGGATTGAGTGTCGAGCTGTGCGTGAGTCCAGCGCCAAATAATCCGTGCTGGCAAACGCTTCATTTACCCGAGTCATTGCAGTGGTCATCGCAAGCAAATGATGACTTAGGGTTACGCATGTTAGCTGCCAGCCAGAAAGGTTTAGACAAATTTAAACAGGTAGTATTGATTGGTACTGATTGTCCAAGTTTAACGCCATTACGTATTCAAGATGCAGTACAGCATTTGGAGCAGTCTGATACGGTCATGATTCCTGCTTCAGATGGTGGTTACGTGCTCTTAGGGTTTAAGCAAGCTGATGCCAGCTTATTTTCGGATATCGAGTGGAGTACTGCCAGCGTAGCAGCAGTGACTCGACAACGTATCGCAACATTGGGTTGGACGCTGTCATTACTAGACCCATTGCACGACATTGATGCGCCTGCAGATTTGAAATATCTGCCGGTAGGCTGGCTTGAAAAAATAGGTTATTGATTAGCTGGTTCTTCAAATGCGACCAATGCTTTTTATCTTTAGAATGACATTTATAAGATTGCTTAAGCCATTTTATTATTAACAAGGAAAGTATTATGCATGAGGTCGTTCAAGATTATTATGGTAAGCAGCTACAAAGTACCGAGGATTTAAAAACGTCAGCATGCTGTGATGTGAGCAATATGCCAAGTTGGTTGAAGCCTTTGTTAGCGAATATTCACGACGAGGTTTTAAGTCGATATTATGGTTGTGGACTAGTCTGCCCCGCGCTACTTGAAGGCTGTCGTATCCTAGATTTGGGCTGCGGTTCAGGTCGCGATGTCTATGCATTAGCACAATTGGTCGGACGTACAGGTCATGTGGTCGGTGTCGATATGAC
>NZ_DATIRM010000320.1:0-3641 GCF_035469765.1 Psychrobacter sp. | reverse complement strand
GGCAGCTGACATGAACCCGCACCTTGCGTGGTGACCGTCACTACTGCGCCAGTTAGCGCAAACAGCTGTTGCAACTGGGTTTGTGCATTTTCTAGTGCCATCGTCATCACATCACCGCGGCAAGCGCGTTCAAGCACTTCTTTTTTTGCCATGCTCTGTGCCTGTTTTAAGATTTTCGGATCGACTTGCATCATACCAAAAGCCCCTGTTTGCCAATCATAAATCTCGATATCGTCTAGATAAACCGAAAATATCTCTGATGGCGGCAGCGTAATATTAATTTGTGGCATGATAGAGATAGGATTATTAGTATCAGCGGTCGCAACATTGTCTACATCAGCCTCAGCAGGCTGCACTACTTGTACCATATCAGGTGTCAATGCACTTAAATCAATACCTGCCTCTACGCGACCACGAGCGACAAACAGCGCCTTTTGCTCATCTTGCCACAGTTTCATCCAGCTTCCTGAACGCTGACTGGTAATGACCGTATCAACACTAAATGCCACCGTCTCCAATCGATTTAATTTCTGAATTTGCATCACCACGCCTTCACGAGTGATGGTTTCTATAGGCTCTTCTTTATTGAGATTTTGCACTATATAGACAGCAAAAGCGATGGCGGCAAGTCCAACAAGCTATACGATCCATGACATCATAGCAATAGGTCTTTTCGCTGGCTGTTTATTGGCATTATTATTGTCAACTGGACGACGATTATCAGGGTTGGTCATGTAAACTCTCTTATTGTTATAGTATTAGCATAAAATGAGTAATCCTATTCATTTAATGATATTTCTTTTTAATACTTTCAAGTAGTTACTACCAATCCCCTACATAATAGAGATGGGACCACGCCATTTTAAAAATTTTCTTATTATTTAAATTAATTAGCTATAGAACTCACCCCTTTATTAGCTAAATAAAGGATTTTTGTCTGACCCTTCGCCTCATTAAGCGCAATTCGGACTGAAAAAACAAAAAGTCGTTGCGTCTTACTCTAACTTTACCTAACATAGTCAGGTTGTATGCTTAAAATATCGCTATACGTTCGTTTTTGGGGCTTATATCCCTAATATACTGAGATAGACAGAACGATATTTTTATACAAAACCATAAAGTCATACTCTTTTTTAAGAGGCTGTTTTAAGAAACTATTTACGAACGCACTGCCCATTAGCGTATTGTTTATTATAGTGCTTTCTAGCTATGGCAAGTCCACACTCTTACCAAGCAATAACAGGTCATCTTGCGTTGGCCATCAAACCACACGCTCAACATCCTACTATTTCTTATTCATTTTATCGTTGATAAGGTTCCGCTTTATTTATGAAAGCCAGTCAATTTTTATTTGCCACGCTAAAAGAAACGCCCAGTGATGCAGATATCGCTTCAAGCCAATTAATGGTCAGAGCCGGTCTGATTCGAAAAATCGCTTCTGGATTATATATCTGGTTGCCAATGGGTTTGCGCGTGTTGCAAAAAGTCGAGCGCATCGTTCGCGAAGAGATGCAAAATATTGGCGCACAAGAAGTGCTGATGCCGATGACGCAGCCTGCTGAGCTTTGGCAGATGACCGGACGCTTTAACGACTATGGTCCTGAGCTACTGCGCTTTAAAGACCGTCATGATCGCGACTTCGTATTGGGACCGACGCACGAAGAGGTCATCACCAATCTTGCCCAAGGCGAGCTGCGTAGTTATAAGCAGCTACCGATTACCTTCTTTCAAATTCAAAATAAATTCCGTGATGAGATTCGTCCACGCTTTGGGGTGATGCGTGCGCGTGAATTTACCATGAAAGATGCCTATTCATTTCACGTTGACCAAGCGTCACTGGCAAAGACGTATGATGAGATGTATGACGCTTATACGCGCATATTCACGCGCTTAGGTCTTGATTTCCGTGCGGTACAAGCAGATACCGGCTCAATCGGTGGCTTTGCATCACACGAGTTTCATGTCCTAGCAGATAGCGGTGAAGATGATATTGCTTTCTCTGACTCATCTGAATATGCTGCCAACGTTGAGCTTGCCGAATCGGTGAGTACTGCTGAACGCCAGCCTGCGACGATGCCACGTAAAAATGTCGATACCATCGATATGCCAACCTGTGAAGCCGTCGCTGAACATTTAAACGTTCCGCTTGCTACGACTGTCAAAACATTGATTGTGCAAGGTCATACCCCAGAAGGTGAGCCGCAGCTTATCGCTGTAATATTACGCGGTGATCATACGCTAAACACAATCAAAGCTGAAAAAATCGAAGAAGCCAATGTTCCTTTAACCATGGCAACGGAAGAAGAGCTAAAAGCAGCGGGTCTATATAAAGGCTATATCGGCGTTGAGCTTGATATGCCCGTCTTTGTTGATCGTGCAGCAGCGGCGCTGTCAGACTTTATTTCTGGCGCCAATGAAGTTAACAAGCACACGACGGGTATGAATTGGGAACGTGACGCGCATATCACTCGTATTGTTGATATTCGCAATGTCCATGAAGGCGACCCTTCTCCTGATGGTAAAGGTACGCTACAGATTAAACGCGGTATCGAAGTCGGTCATATCTTCCAGTTGGGTGATAAATATTCACAAGCGATGAACTGTACTGTTTCAGGCGAAAATGGTAAGCCAGTGACGCTTATGATGGGCTGTTATGGTATTGGCGTTAGCCGTATTATCGCGGCTGCTATTGAGCAAAATAATGATGAAAATGGCATCATGTGGCCATCAACGCCAGATGTTAGTGATTCTTTAGCGCCGTTTGAAGTGGCTATCGTGCCAATGAAATCAAAAGAAGAAACGGTCATGGAAACGGCAATGGCATTATATCAAGAGCTAAAAGCCCTTGGTATCAATGTATTGCTTGATGATCGTAACGAACGTCCAGGCGTGAAGTTTGCTGACCTTGAACTGATTGGTATTCCACATCGTATCGTGGTATCTGATCGCAACTTGGCAGAAGATAAGTACGAGTACGTCAATCGCCGTGATAGCGAAAAACAATTACTTAGCCGTGAGGAAGTATTGGCTAAAGTAAGCGGTAAATAGTGTAAAGATAAAATAAACACCGTAAAAAGCGGCTATCTCATTTAATGAGATAGCCGCTTTTTTATATAAAATTATTCACAATGCTTTTATTACTGACGAATCAAACGACTAGGTGCTGGCAATAATGCGATATCACTTACGCGACAAGGATTGATATCAATGCCGCCGCGGCGCGTATACCAAGCTCGAACCATCAGCTCACTTGGCTGGTAATATTGACTCAAATCAGCAAACATCTGCTCAACACACTGCTCATGAAAGCCATTGTGCTGACGGAAACTTAATATATAACGCAGCATATTGGCTTGATTCACTACTTTGTTACTAGTAATTGACACCGCCAATGTACCCCAATCTGGCTGATTGGTGACCGGACAATTACTACGCAGCAAATTAGAATAAAAGCTAAACTTCTTGCCATCTTCTATTTGAGAATCTCTTGAATCACGTTCTAATACCGACGCATCAGGATGCAGCGTTAATGCTACTTTCTCAGTGCTATTCATAAGCGCATCATCAATACAGATGCCATCAGGTTGAGAAATTAACAGCCCTGAGCGAGCATCATCTAAGTCAAACAACTCTACTTGTAC
>NZ_DATIRM010000319.1:0-3229 GCF_035469765.1 Psychrobacter sp. | reverse complement strand
CAGCTAAAACCCAATGCTGATGATCGTCCTATTTTCTCGCCTTGTAAGCGTCTAGACTTTGAGCTTGAAACGGCGTTTGTCGTCGGTAAAGGCAATAGCATTGGTCAACCAATTGCCGTAGATAATGCTATTGATCATATTTTTGGTATGGTTTTGCTCAACGATTGGTCAGCTCGTGATATTCAAAAATGGGAATACGTGCCATTAGGTCCATTTAACGCCAAAACCTTTGCCTCTGAAGTATCACCTTGGATTGTGACCATGGATGCGTTGGCACCTTTCAAAATGCCATGCCCAGCTCAAGAGCCAAAGCCGCTTGCTTATCTGAACGAAAAAGACAGCAATAACAGCTATGACATCCATTTATCAGTAGAGCTATTGCCTGAAAATGCTGATGAAGCGACTGTGATTTGTGAGACCAACTTTAAATATATGTATTGGTCAATGGCGCAGCAACTGACTCACCACACTATTACTGGCTGTAAAGTAGAAGTCGGCGATATGATGGGCTCAGGGACTATTTCAGGACCGACACCAGATTCTTATGGCTCGATGTTAGAGATTGCGTGGAATGCAACCAAACCAGTGACCCTACAAGGTGGCGAAACACGCAGCTTTATCGAGGATGGTGACACGGTCATCATGAAAGGTTATAGCGAAAAAGACGGTATTCGTGTTGGCTTTGGTGAAGTGCGCGGCAAGGTTTTGCCTGCCCTCATATTCGATTTTGACAAATAATATTTTTATATAATATAGGTGTGCAAACAGCAAGTTTGAGCTGTCAGATAGCTATTGGTATATCGTTTATACATGCTGCCTGACAGTTAATCTGATAGCACGCCCTATCAAAAGGATATTGATATGAGTTTTAAAATTGAAAAAATCCATCATGTAGCCTATCGCTGCAAAGACGCCAAAGAAACAGTCGAATGGTATAAAAAATATCTGAACATGGACTTTATCTTGGCATTCGCTGAAGACCATGTACCTTCTACTAAAGCCTTTGACCCTTATATGCATGTGTTTTTAGATGCAGGCAATGGCAATGTTTTAGCGTTTTTTGAAGTGCCTAATCAGCCTGAAATGGGTTTTGACCCTAACACGCCAAACTGGGTACAACATCTAGCAATGAAGGTCAAAGACCGTGATGCTTTAATGGCAGCTAAAAAGCATTTAGAAGAAAATGGTATCGACGTGGTAGGTGTGACGAATCATGGTATCTTCCATTCTATCTATTTCTTCGATCCTAATGGACATCGTATGGAGCTTACCTATGATGATATTACTTCAGAAGAAAAAGTGTCGATGATTACTGAAGAGATGAAATATGAGATGCTAGAAGAGTGGTCGCGTACCAAACGTGCTCCCATTCATACTCAGTTTTTACATGCAGAGGAGCTGGCTGAAGCACGAGAAGTCGCGCCTGCAGGTGAGTAATGTATTTTAGTTGTTTAAATTACCATTTATAAAATAGCTAAGATAAGTCCTAGCTATTTTATCGGCTACACTATTTGATAACGCTGTGCGATTGCTAGTATTTGCTCGACCACATTACGCTGCTCACTCATGGGCAACTGCTCTGTGGTACCAATGATAGTAATGGCATACTCTAATGGCAAGCTATCGGTTAATAGCTTGCCATTACTTGATGGACTTATACTGCTATCACGCTGCGGTATGATAACGGGAATCGTAATCGCATTAACCCCCATCAACATATCACCAGTAACAGTCGCATAGCCTTGGGTACGAACCTTGGCTCGCAATTGGTTAAAGTGTTGCCATTTCTCTGTTATCGCCGGCTCTTGCTTCGCTTGCCATTCTGCGATGACTAAGGGTTTGATAACGGTATCTGGCTGATAGCTTGCAAACAAATGACCTGTCGCCGATGTGGTTAGCGGCATACGTGATCCGATGCGAGTAATGATACTAATGGCGCTGTCTGGTTCAACGGATTGAATGATAATAGGTCCTTCACTAAACCATTTGGCGATTTGTACGCCGCAATTCAGTGCATCTTTAATCTCATTGGCAATATACGTCAGTCGCTCTAAGATATTATTTTGATTAAAGCCACTATGACCTAATGCTCCTAGCGCGCCCATTGTATGAACTCTATCACCAAGCCCATAGCGTCCATCACTCAGTTGGCGAGCGTAATTTTTACGGATAAGACTGACCAAATAACGGTGGCACTTTGCTGGATGCATTTGCATAGCTTGAGCAACATCCTTTAGCATCATCGGTTCGTTATAATCGATGAGCACGTCTAATACCGACAGCCCAATCTCAAGTGATTGTACGCCGCCTTGGTTTTTATTTATCGTAGGAAGATTGTCTATCAGGTTTTCAGCTGCTGGCATGGTTTACTCTGTGAATGATTAACTGAATGCGTTATCAATACAATATTAAAAAATTGAAATAAAAACTTAATGTCATAATAGTTATCTTTGACTATTTAATATAACAGTAGACTCAGTAATTATAACCCTTTATCTCACTCACAACACACCATAATAAAAGGAATGCCCCATGATGACACTTTATGGCTACTTTCGCAGTAGCACCTCTTATCGTACGCGTATCGCGATGAACCTCAAGCAGTTAGATTACGATTATATCGCAGTCAACTTGGCAAAAGATGAGCAATTAGAAGCAGCCTTTCAATCTATCAATCCACAGGGCTTGGTGCCAGTCTTGCAAGCCGACGATTTATGGTTGTACCAAAGTCCTGCTATCTTAGAGTGGTTAGAAGAAGTCTATCCTAAACATCCTTTATTGCCTAAAGACGCAGCAGGTCGCATGCAAGTACGGGCTTTGAGCGCTATGATTGGCTGTGATATCCACCCTCTGAATAATCGACGTATTTTGCAGTATCTGCGTAACGAACTTGATGTCGATGAAGCAAAAGTCATGGACTGGTGTCAGCGCTGGATGAGCGAGGGTTTTACGGCTTTAGAAAAGCGTTTAGCAACCGATAAAACCCGTGGTAAATTCTGCTACGGTGACGGCCCTACTTTTGCAGATTGCTATCTTATTCCGCAGGTATCCTCTGCTCGCCGCTTTAAGATGGACTTGAGTGCTTATCCAACCATTGTCGCTATCGACACTCATTGTCGCACATTGAAAGCCTTTGCATACGCCGATCCTATGATGCAGACTGACGCGCCAAATACGTAATCTAAGCTACAAAAAAAGCCTCCCATTTAGGAGGCTTTTTTCTGGAAAT
>NZ_DATIRM010000318.1:0-6351 GCF_035469765.1 Psychrobacter sp. | reverse complement strand
GCTAACGACTGAGGCTTAAGTTAGAAGACAGCTTCAAGCGGCGCAAAAGAGCCTGCTAACATCATGTTAGCAGGCTCTTTTGCGCCGCTTGAAGCTGTCTTCTAACTTAAGCCTCAGTCGTTAGCAAGGACGGATAATAAGTTGCCGACTTTATCTAGGCACTCTTGGTATTCAGCATCGCAGTCAGAGGCAACGGTGATACCGCCGCCTGCCCATAAACTGACTTGTTTGCTATTGTCAGCTGTGCTGGTCGCTTGCAGTGTGCGAATCAGTACATTCCATTGACCGCTACCATCAAAGTTCATATAGCCCATGGTGCCACAATAAGCGCCACGCGGTGCAGCTTCTAATTCTGCGATAATCTCCACCGCGCGTTTCTTTGGCGTACCAGTAATAGAGCCTGCAGGCAAACTTCCAAATAAGACACTTAACGGATGAGTATCTGTCTTGAGCTCGGCAGTAATGGTGCTGACCATATGATGGACATTGCTAAAGCTTTCAATCGCAAATAGCTGAGGCACTTTTACGCTACCGATTTTGGCATATTTACCCAAATCATTACGTAACAAGTCCACAATCATGACGTTTTCGGCACGGTCTTTTTCGCTATTAATTAACTGCTGCTTGTAGTCATTATCTTGTTCGGTTGTTAAGCCGCGCGGCATCGTCCCTTTAATCGGCTTGGTGCGGATATGATGCTTGCCGGTCTTAACATCTTTGCTAAAGGTAAAAAATAATTCAGGCGAGCAGCTTAATAATTCAAACTGACGGTTTGACGTATCTGTTTCGCCTTTATGATTAAAATTGTCAATCGCTACATATCCTGCAAAGGGTGCTTTGGTATTAGCGTGCAAAGCAGGTAGATAGTCGATGAGGCTTGTGACGTATTTATCGTCATAAGCGCTCAGACAGCCACTCCATACTTGAGTTAAATTAATCTGATAACAGTCGCCTTGCTGCAAATAATTTTGCGTTTGATGAAATGCCTGCTGATATTGATGCTTACTCCATTGAGCTTCTAGTAATAAAGGTGGCGTTTTATTATGTTGTTTTTTATTGGTATTCTCATTCGATAGCTGATTATCCAAACTATCTAAATAAGATATCAGCGTTATGATTAGTGTATTTGTATCCTGCTGAACTGAGCTGCTGTCAGAATTGTTATTATGATTATTTACCTGTAGCTGCCAACTACTTTGACTGTCTGCATCCGCTGTTAGATAAATATCATAATGCCCCAATAGCGCACAGGGCTGTTCTGCCATCTCAATATTGGCAGTTGGGCTTAACTCATGAGCGCTAATGTCATAACTGATAAAACCTATTAATCCATGACGATAATGCGGCGACTGATTATCTTTATTTGCTAAGAGTGAGCCATCGTTATTGTCATAATTTTGGCTATAAACAATCAACTCCTCTTGCCAATCGCTATAACTCATATAGCTTGTAACAGAGGTGTTATGACTATCATCATGACTGAAATTGATACTGGCATCTAAACTGGCATCGGCATTGATATTGCTATGATCGCAAACAGCTGAGCGGCAGGTCTTTTCGACTTTATAAAGGCTTGCCTGTTTAGTAGAATGCAGCGTGTCATTAGCCATAGGATAAACGCCCCAGATCATTTTTGGCAATAAGCCAATCACTGGTTGCCCATCGTTATTAAGCCAAACCAGCTGCCAGTTTGCTTTGCTATCTTGTTTTAGTAAATGTCGCTGTAACTGTGGCATCAATTCTGCGGCAGATAGGTCACCAAAACGCCAGCTAGTTTTGCTAGCTGGCGGTAGGGCAGAATCTTTCTGTACAGTAGTATGAGAATCTATTACAACCATAGTCTAAGCGTCAAACTTTTTGATGATTAATGTGGCATTAGTACCACCAAAGCCAAAGCTATTGCTCATAAGGGTTTTAAGTTTCACATCGCGTTTTTCAGTGACGATATCAAAGCCTTTGGCAGCCGGATCTAATTCTGTAATATTGATACTTGGTGCGATAAAACCTTCTTGTAACATCAGTAAGCAATAAATAAGCTCTTGCGCACCGACCGCACCCAAGCTATGACCTGTCATAGACTTGGTTGAGCTAATCGCAGGTACTTTACTGATATCGTCATCAAATACTTTGGCAATGGCTTTAAGCTCAGTGATGTCACCAAGTGGCGTACTGGTACCATGGCTATTGATATAATCTACGCTTTCTAAACCAGCTTCAGCAAGTGCCAGCTTCATACAGCGTACTGCGCCTTCACCGCTTGGAGCGACCATTTCTGCGCCATCAGAGCTGGCACCGTAACCGACGATTTCAGCCAAAATATTGGCACCGCGCGCTTGGGCATGTTCTAAGCTTTCAACGACCACCATCGCGCCGCCTGCAGCGATAACAAAACCATCACGGTCTTTGTCATAAGCTCTTGAGGCAAGCTCTGGAGTATCATTGTATTGGGTGCTGACTGCACCCATAGCATCAAACATACAAGACTGTGTCCAATGTTCTGCCTCACTACCACCAGCAAGTATCACATCGGCTTTACCTAGCTGAATAAGCTCGGCGGCATGACCGATACAATGTGTTGACGTCGCACAAGCAGAGGTTAGCGAGTATGAGATACCTTGAATTTTTAGACCGGTAGCAAGCGCTGCTGATACCGAGCTGCCCATAGTTTTTGGTACAGCCATCGCACCGACGCCGCGTAGTCCTTTTTCTCGCATCGCATCTATCGCATTGGTGATATTTTCTGTTGATGCACCGCCTGAGCTGGCAACCACACCCACGCGTGGATTGCTATTGATGGTTTCGAGAGATAGACCGGCGTGCTCAATCGCATTTAGGGCGCTGACATAAGCATAGAGGCTTGCGTCACTAAAAAACCGCTTCAGTTTGCGGTCGATAGCTGAGGTATCTAGCTCTGATTGATCAATACTGCCGCTGACGTGCGACTTGAACTCGTGCTCAGCATAAGATTCATTGAATGTGATGCCAGAGCGCCCTTGTTTAAGAGCTTCTGTGACAGTAGCCAAATCATGTCCGATACAAGAGACAATCCCTGCTCCAGTGATAACAACGCGGCGCATACTCTATTCCTTATTAGTAATGATTTTTTGATCATTACCTTTAATCATCGTTTTTACCATCTCAAACTACCTCCCTTTGTCATGAATCATAAACGCGTGATAGCAAAACGCTATCAAGGTGCTAAAGGCAAATTTATTGCCATTATCCGCTCATGCAGAGTGCAGGTAAATAATGGTACAAGTGTACTTTGAATTATGGCATATGATACCGTATCGAGGTGGCAAAATGTTTGAGTAAATGCAAAATAATGATAAAACATGGATAACCAGTGGTTATGTTTATCTTCAAATTATTTAAAGTGATATTAATATATTACCAGTAGTCGACGATACTTTTAGATACAAAAGGGATGATAGTGATAACATTGTTCGCACTGACACGGATAATGAGAGTTCGCTAGAATGGCGAACCGCTTACTATTATAAAAGTATGGTAGCAGTGCCTTATTATCTGCTAATTTACTGTCAGGCGTTAAAAACAGACATATTATAACAAACATCATATTAAGGACATTAAGATGGCAAAACGTAGCACTTTATATAAAGGCATCAGCACGGTTGGCTCTTTTACTCGCAGCAATCTAGAACGCATGGGCGCTATGATTGATAGCGTCAATGCCAAAGCTGGCAAACCGCGTCAATTTAAAGCGGTCAATCTAGGCGATGAGGATTATCAACAAGATTTATTCCGTGAACAAACGCTAAAGGCAACCCAGCAGTTACTTGGCACCCGTTTTGCTACTTATGGCAAGTATGCCAAAAAAGTTGTGCCAAATAGTTTGTTTGAATCAACTGTTGATGGCGCTTTTTCTCAAATTGCTAAGCTTGCCGACAACTGGAGTCAAATCGATTTACCGAATCAGCACCGCTTTGCCAAGATTGCAAGCTTAGATGATGAGCAGCGTTATGGATTAGCGACCGATATTGCCAATCAAAACCGCGCATTAGCCACGCTTGGCGGCATCACAGGTTTGGCAGGTTTACCGGGTTTACTGGCAGATACATTATGGTTGTTATTGGTGTCACTACGTACAGTTTATCAGCTTGCTGCAGTATATAACAAGCCATTGACTGGCAAGCAAGGCATCAAGATGGCGTATGAGTTACTTGCCAATGCAGACCTAAGCAAAATGCAAGAGAAGCAAGCATTACTGGCAGGTATCGGCATTGGTAAATGTTTACTTGATAGCGCCCAAAGCAATGGTTTACACAATGAGCTCAAAAACTTAGGCTTGCAGAATAAAAAGGTTAATTTTTACGCAGAGCAAGTGGACAGTATTGCCAGTCAGGTCGGAATTGATTTGGATCAAATCAACTTAACATGGATACGTCGATTTTTGCCAGCCACCGCCGTTATCGTTGGTATGCGCTATAACAGTCAGCTGATTGATGAGGTCATTGGCGTTGCTCAAGCAACTTTTGCGCCAGAAGCCAAACTTGCTAACCGAGCGATTACTGATGACAGTAGCAGCGAAGTAAAGGTTAGTCAGGCAACGGGTAGCAGTGAGCAGAAAGAAGACAAGACACCAAGTAATCCATCAAAAGATGATACTAAGCAAGATGCCGCTACAGAGGGCGAAAAAGGCAGTGCAGCCGATACTGAGCAGAAACAGCCTGAGTCTAAAGAAGACAATTCTAAAGAGGATAAGTCTAAAGAGACAAAATCAGAAAACACTGTTTCAAAAGAAGCTAAAAAAGATACTCAGAAAAACCCCGACGCTGAAACTGGCGAAAAGCAAGTTGACAGCACTCAAGATAATAAGAAGGTTAGTGCAAATAAACCTTCTAACAGCAAAGCGAAAAAAGCCGCTGCTAAGCCAAGCAAATAATAAGCCATTAAGGTTGATGCCGTTGCTGTTCACCTCTAATATCGGCGATATCCTCTTACTTCCTTGAAAAAATGAGAGGATATTGCCATATAACTGTCACAAGCGGCTGTTTTTATCTCTAAATATCTTATCTGAATGATGTAAACGTCTACTTTTGATACCATATTTAGTCCACTGTTTTTTGGCTTATGTCATCAAAAACAGATAAAGTGGTATAGTAGTATTCTGAATACATATCTATCCGCTGCTGTAAAGTCTAACTACTCATAAGTGGTTGAAATAGCAGCAACAAGTCTTTATAATACACTGTCCTAAAAATGGGTGTGCCAAAATCTGTCGTTAAAGTCAGATGGATGGTGCGTTTCCCTATTTTTTTGTTTTATACCAAACGGGAGAAGGATGCCTTATGGCAACAACTAACCAATTGATTCGTAAAGGTCGCAAAACCATCAAGGAAAAGTCAAAAGTTCCTGCGTTGGAAGCGTGCCCACAACGCCGTGGTGTATGTACTCGCGTATATACTACTACCCCTAAAAAACCTAACTCAGCCATGCGTAAAGTATGTCGTGTACGTTTGACTTCAGGCTATGAAGTATCAAGCTACATCGGCGGCGAAGGTCATAACTTACAAGAGCACAGTGTTGTTCTTATCCGTGGTGGTCGTGTAAAAGATCTACCAGGTGTACGTTATCACACCGTTCGTGGTGCACTAGATTGCGCAGGCGTTAAAGACCGTAAGCAAGGTCGCTCTAAATATGGTGCTAAGAAACCTAAAGTTTAATAACTAACCGTTATTAAATGAGTTTCTTTGTATCAAACATTAACTGTGCATGGGTCTGATGTGAGTAATTTTTGACCAAATGAGTCATTAACCCTTATCACATAGCGCCATGCAGTAAGGCTGACTGACAACTCGATATAACGCCATCCAATATTAATTGGTGCGAGATTGTGAATGTCAGACACTCCTGAAGAAAAGGATATTTATTATGCCAAGACGTCGCGTCGTTGCTACCCGTGAGATCCTACCGGATCCTAAATTTGGTAGCAAAACTGTTGCAAAATTCATCAACCATGTCATGAGTCATGGTAAAAAATCTACTGCTGAGCGTATCGTTTACGGTGCACTTGAGACAGTAAGCCAAAAACGTAACATCGAAGATCCAGTATCTTTCTTTGAAGACGTATTAGAAAACGTTCGCCCAATGGTCGAAGTAAAAGCTCGCCGTGTTGGTGGTGCAACCTACCAAGTACCAATGGAAGTACGCCCCTCCCGTCGTACCGCCTTGGCTATGCGTTGGTTAGCTGAAGCTGCTGCAAAGCGTTCTGAAAAATCAATGGCTTTGCGTTTAGCAGGCGAATTGAATGATGCCGCTGATGGTAAAGGTAATGCTATGAAGAAGCGTGACGAAGTTCACCGCATGGCAGATGCAAACAAAGCATTT
>NZ_DATIRM010000317.1:0-12064 GCF_035469765.1 Psychrobacter sp. | reverse complement strand
TTGGTTATATCATACTAGCATTGATCATTATGTTCTCTAACGTCGATATGATCCCACAAGTATTTGGTTTGATCGTTGGCGATGCATTCACCGCACAAGCAGGTTTTGGTGCGGCAATCGGTTGGGGTGTAAAACGTGGTATTTACTCTAACGAAGCCGGTCAAGGTACAGGTCCTCACGCTGCTGCTGCTGCTGAAGTCCAGCATCCATCACAGCAAGGTTTAGTACAAGCATTCTCAGTTTACGTTGATACGTTACTGGTTTGTTCTGCTACCGCATTTATGATTTTATCTACTGGTATGTATAACATTCAAGGTGCTTTACCAGAGGGTCAGTTCATTCTACAAAATGTAGCGGCTACTACTGAAATTAATTCACCAGCCTTTACACAAATGGCAATGCAATCGGTATACGGTAATTTTGGTAATATCTTTATCGCAATCGCTGTCTTTTTCTTTGCCTTTACAACAATCTTGGCTTACTACTATATTGCTGAAGTTAACGTTACTTATTTAACACGCTTTATCGGTCGCGGTGCTCATAAAACAGGTCTTTTCTTAGCTAAAGTCTTAATCATGGTGATGGTTGCCTACGGTGGTCTTAACTCAGCAGGCTATATTTGGGCTATTGGTGATATCGGTGTTGGTCTTATGGCTTGGCTCAATATTGTTGGTATCTTGGTTATCTTCTTTGTGGCTCGCCCAACGCTTACCATGCTTAAAGACTATGAAGCACAACTTAAAGCTGGCGTGACAGAATATACTTTTGATCCAGCAAAATTTGGTATCAAAAATGCCCCTTATTGGGAAGAGCGTCATTTGAAACAGCAACAAAGAATGGCATCTGATTCACTACGTAAAGAGCATAAGTAATATTCTTTAACGTCATGATTATTTGATCCTCTTAAGCAAAAGCCCGAGACTATCGTCTCGGGCTTTTTAGTTTGCCCGCCCTTGCCTCTTTTCTAGTAAACAAGCGAGAGGTATTATCTATCCTAGCAACACTGTATTCTTTTTTAAAACGTATCAGCTATAGTTAGTTCAATATAAAAACGATACAGTAGGATTGGGATGAATTTTTTGCAGACTCTGTCGGTGTAGGCACAGCAAGCCAGAAAAACTCATCCCAGTCACGCGGCATAAAATAACGTATCTACTCTATTTGGTATCAACTGTAGCAGCCCTGTTTTCTTTTTTAAAGTGCACCAACTATAGTGACTTAATCATGATAAATAGACAGTAAAAAGCCCAGCTCAATGGCTAGGCTTTTTGTATTTACAACTATAAATAGTTTTTGTTGTTAAGCCTTATTTAGGCAATAGAACTGTATCGATCACGTGTACTACACCATTGGTTGCCATCATATCGGTTCCAACAATGTTTGCTGTATTACCGCTTGCATCGGTAATAACATTGGCATCACTGATCGTGATGGTTTGACCATTCGCCGTTTCAATCGCAGTACCATAAGGGATATCAGCTGCTTTTACGACCATAGGTACAACATGATATGGGAGAACACTTTTTAGTGTGGCTTGATCAGCAAGCAATTCTTCTTTGGTAATATTTAATTTGGTCAATAAAGCTGCAAATGCGTCATCCGTTGGTGCAAACACCGTGTATTCGCCTGCTTCCATCATCATACCGTCAAGTCCGGCTGCTTGTAGTGCTGCGGTCAAGATGGTTAAGTTCTCATTGCCAGCTGCCATCTCGCCAATAGTCTGTGTTGCAGCTACTTCAGGCATAGCAGCTGCATCAGCTTCTGCGACTGCTTCAGGAGCAACTTCTGGCTCTGCCACAACATCAGTGGTCGCTTCTGGCTCAACTGGCTCTGTGACTGCTTCTTTATCGTTACAGGCTGCTAGTGACATGGCGGCAGCCACAACAGCGATAGATAGTATATTTTTCTTTAACATAGGATATTCCTTTAATGTAGATAACTATTCAATACGGGATAGCTTGGAAGATAGCTTATAAATGATATTTTTAAGATAAATCGAAATTTTCTTAAATCGGCTACGTTTGTAGTTGGTTACCATCTTAACTGATTGATTTTTAATTCATATATTCTTAGGTAGTAGCACTGTATCGATCACGTATATAACACAAGTATTACGTAATTCCCACTCATTGCTAAATGTTGAGCTTGCTAGAGTCGCTCAACATCTATTAATTTGACCATCACATACACATGTATTTCAAGCATTGTTTGTTCAGCTATAAAAACACGCTACTAACTAGATTATTTAGGCATCAGCACTCTATCAATCACGTGTACGACACCATTACTGGCAGCGATATCTGTTTTTAGGATATTGGTTGTGCGCCCATTTTCATCCATCAATTTTCCTTGTGCAGTTACCATGAGCGTATCATTGCTTAACATGGTCACATTGCCTGGCTTAACATCTTTCGCATACACTGGAGCAGTACCATTGATCACGTGATAGCCTAAGATTTTGGTCAATAATGGTTTATTGGCAAAAAGTTGTGCTTTGGTCATACCGGTTTCTTGCAGCGCTTGCACAAAGGCAGCATTGGTTGGGGCAAAAACCGTATAGCTGGCATTCGGGTTAGAAAGCGCACCTGCTAAATCAGCAGCGACAACGGCTTCTACCAATAAAGAGAAATCAGGATTGCTCTGAGCAATTTGTACCACATTCATTTTTGCCATTGACTGGCTATGCATGGGGGCTTTCATAGTAGCACTTTTAGCTGGCATCATATTATTACAAGCACTTAAACCTGCAAGTGAGAGTGCTAAAGTACTAAGAGCAGCGATTTTAATGATTTTCATGACATTATCCTTAATGATTGAAATTCTATAATCTATTGGTTTTTAATACGGTCTAACAGATGAGATTGGCTTTCCTTAGCATCTATATTTAAGCTCTTAAATTTAAGCACCTAGGCTTAATATCTTGGTCGCTGATTTTATATTGTAATTTCATCCATCACAAATAAGCAATATAAACAAATTTCAAGTCAAAAACCATTAACCTTTACTAATAAGAACTGCTAATGAAACATCAATCTTACTGAAAATAAATTAACATATAGTTGGGTGATGTAAACTGCTATTTACGCTACTTTTTGTCGTAGGCGTGTAACCTTTATCCGTGTTATAAAGTAATAATTTTACTTTTATAATAATAAGTAAAGCTTTATGTAATCCTAAAGATAAATGATATTCATTTGTGCTCATAAGCTTTATGCAATAGACTTTGATAACCTGACAATGGCGATATGTTTTCTGCTAAAATCATCTCCATTTATCTAATATTTTTTACTGGCATCGATGGTTTTGACGCCTTATCTATTAAAAATTATAACGACTTTTCCCTCTTCTTTTTTATAACATTGACTCTATAAGCAGCGCTCCTATGACTCCAACTAGCTCTTCTCAAACCCATACTTTTCAAGATAATACGGCTCAAGCCAAAATAAGTGATACTAGTAACCCAAACGCCAACCCTAATGATTTTATCTTGACGCCGCCTGAAGTGTTCCCGTATAAGGGAAACCAGCTGACCGCACGCGCGCGTATTATTGAACAGATGGCATCGCGGATACTGATGCTAGATGGTGCAATGGGCACGCATATTCAGAATTATAAATTGCAAGAGGCAGACTATCGCGGTGAGCGTTTTGCTGATATTAAACAAGATGTACGCGGCAATAATGATTTATTGGTGCTCACGCAGCCACATATGATTAAAGAGATTCATCTAGCGCATTTGGAATCGGGCGCTGATATTATCGAGACCAATAGCTTTAACGGTACGCGTCTGTCGATGGCAGATTACGATATGCAGTACCTCGTGCCTGAGCTGAATAAAACGGCTGCCAAGATTGCCCGCGAAGCCGCTGACGAATACACTGCGAAGAATCCAGCAAAACCACGCTTTGTCGCTGGCGTTATTGGTCCGACATCGCGTACTTGTTCACTATCGCCTGACGTTAATGATCCGGCATTTCGTAACATTACCTTTGATGAATTGGTACTCAACTATCGCGAAGCGACGCTTGCACTAATGGAAGGTGGCGTTGATATCATTCTGATTGAAACCATCTTTGATACGCTCAATGCCAAAGCAGCAATTTTTGCCGTAACAGGCGTCTTTGATGACATCGGTTTTGAATTACCGATTATGATTTCGGGTACGATTACGGATGCGTCAGGTCGCACGCTTTCGGGACAAACGGCTGAAGCGTTTTATAACTCGATTCGTCATGCCAAACCGCTTTCAGTTGGCTTTAACTGTGCATTAGGCGCTGATGCACTACGCCCTCATATCCAAACGCTATCAAATATCGCCAATACTTATGTATCAGCGCATCCCAATGCTGGTCTACCCAACGAGTTTGGCGAATATGATGAAACGGCTGAAGAAACCACGGCGCTATTAGAAGGCTTTGCCAAAGCTGGCATCTTAAATATCGTCGGTGGCTGCTGTGGTACAACGCCTGAGCATATTCGCCAAATTGCCAATATGGTGGCAAAATACCCACCGCGCGCGATTCCTGAGATTGCACCCGCCTGCCGCTTATCAGGTCTTGAGCCTTTTACCATTACGCCTGACAGTTTATTCGTCAACGTCGGTGAACGTACCAACGTTACCGGTTCAAAGAAATTCTTACGCCTGATTAAAACCGAAGCCTATACCGAAGCACTTGATGTTGCCCGTGACCAAGTCGAAGGCGGCGCGCAAATCGTCGATATCAATATGGACGAGGGCATGCTTGACTCCAAGCAGGCGATGATTCACTTTGTAAACCTAGTGTCTGGTGAGCCGGATATTAGCCGTGTGCCATTGATGCTCGACTCGTCAAAATGGGACATTATCGAAGAAGGTCTTAAACGCACCCAAGGTAAATGTGTCGTCAACTCTATTTCTCTAAAAGAAGGTCACGCCGAGTTTGTTGAACGCGCCAAGCTCTGTATGCGCTATGGTGCTGCTATTATTGTCATGGCATTTGATGAAGATGGTCAAGCGGATACCTTCGAGCGTAAAACTCAGATTTGCAAGCGCAGCTATGATGTTTTGGTCAATGAAGTGGGCTTCCCTTCTGAAGATATTATCTTTGACCCGAATATTTTTGCCGTCGCAACTGGTATTACCGAGCACAACAACTACGGCGCGGACTTTATCAACGCCACCAAGTGGATTACGGATAACCTGCCAAATGCCATGGTTTCAGGCGGCGTCTCTAACGTGTCGTTTAGTTTCCGTGGTAACCCGATTCGTGAAGCCATCAACTCCGTATTCCTTTATCATGCGATTCAAAATGGCTTAACGATGGGTATCGTCAATCCTGCCATGCTTGAGTTATATGACGATATTCCTAAAGAGGCACGTGATGCCATCGAAGATGTGATGCTTAACCGCAACCAAGGCGAAACTGGGCAAGATGCCACCGAACGGCTAATGACCATCGCTGAAAACTATCAAGACGGCGGTAAGAAAAAAGACAGCACCGTCGATATGACTTGGCGTGAAGGCACGGTCGAAGAGCGTATCGCCCATGCCCTTGTTAAAGGTATTACCACCTTTATCGAAGCAGATACTAAAGAAGCGTGGGAGAAATATCCCCGTCCGTTAGAAGTTATCGAAGGACCACTGATGGACGGTATGAATATCGTCGGTGATTTGTTTGGCGCGGGTAAAATGTTTTTACCGCAGGTAGTAAAATCTGCGCGCGTCATGAAGCAGTCGGTCGCTTGGCTAAATCCATACATCGAAGCAGAAAAAGTCGAAGGCGAAAAGAAAGGTAAAATCCTCATGGCAACGGTCAAAGGTGATGTCCATGATATCGGCAAAAATATCGTCGGCGTGGTACTCGGCTGTAATGGCTATGACATTGTTGATTTGGGCGTGATGGTACCGTGTGAAAAAATCCTCGATACTGCCATTGCTGAGGAAGTCGATATCATTGGCTTATCAGGTCTGATTACCCCAAGCCTTGATGAGATGGTCTATGTCGCTAAACAAATGCAAGAGCGCGGCATGACTTTGCCCTTGATGATTGGTGGCGCAACGACCTCAAAAGCGCATACCGCAGTTAAGGTCGAACCGCAATATCAAAACGATGGCGTTATTTATGTAGCGGACGCCTCACGCTCCGTCGGTGTGGTTACTAAACTGCTATCCAAAGAACATCGTCAAGGCTTAATTGACGAAACCCGCGCGGAATATATCAAAGTGCGCGAACGCTTGGCAAAACGCCAGCCCAAAGCTGCCAAACTCTCTTATGCGGAATCTATCAAGATTGGCTTTCAGTACGATTGGGATAACTATGTACCACCGACGCCTAACCAGTTAGGACAAGTAATATTTGACGATTACCCTATCCACGACCTTGTACCATATATCGACTGGACTCCGTTCTTTATCTCTTGGGGTCTGTCTGGTAAATACCCACAAATCCTAACCGATGATGTGGTTGGTGAAGCGGCGCAAGACTTGTTTGGCAATGCCAGAGACTTACTAAATAAGATGATTGATGAAAAATCAATCGTCGCCAAAGGCGTATTTAAAATCGCCCCAGCCAAACGTACCGGCGCAGATACCGTCACCGTCTATGACAAAGCGCCAACTGAAGGCGGTAGCGCAGAATATCAGTTCGAGCATTTGCGTCAGCAAAGTGACAAAGCCAGCGGCACACCCAACTTTAGCTTGGCAGACTTCATCTCTCCATCGGACGCGCATACTGATTATCTAGGCGGCTTCACGGTCTCAATCGTCGGTACAGAAAAACTCGCCGAAGAATACAAAGCCAATGGCGATGACTATAACGCTATTATGGTGCAAGCCTTGTCTGACCGCTTAGCAGAAGCCTTTGCCGAACATCTACATAAGCGCATTCGTAAAGAATATTGGGGCTACTTACCTGAAGAAACCCTCAATAATGACGAGCTGATTAAAGAAAAATACGTCGGTATCCGCCCTGCTCCCGGCTATCCTGCCTGTCCTGAACATACTGAAAAAGGTAAACTATTTGAATGGCTCGGCACGGGCGATGCGATTGGTACGACCTTGACTGAAAGTTATGCGATGTGGCCTGCGTCTTCGGTCAGCGGCTTTTATTACTCGCACCCTAAAAGTGTTTACTTTAACGTCGGTAAAATCAGCACCGATCAATTAGAGAGTTATGCTGAGCGTAAAGGCTGGGATATGAAGACTGCTGAGAAGTGGTTAAATCCGAATTTGTAGGAAAAAGTGAAACAAACCACATCAAAGTGTTTTTGCTAGATAAAATAGACAGCATAATGGATGTAAATTTTGCTTATATAATTTCATTTAGCATGAAAAACATGAATATTTAAATTTATAAGCAAAAAAATAAGGCCATTCGTGGCCTTATTTTTTTAACTATTTTTGTTTTTTAGCTATTTTTGATAGTAAGGATAATCACTATAACCACTATCAGTACCACCATACATCGTGGCAGGGTCTGCCTCATTGAGCGGCCAATTATTGGCTATGCGCTCAGGTAAATCGGGATTAGCAATAAAAGGACGACCAAAAGCAAATAAATCGCCATAACCTTTAGATAAGATATTGACTGCTTTTTCAACGGTATATTTACCCGCATAGATAATACGCCCTGAAAACTCAGATCTTACTGCTTTATAAAATGACTCAGGTAAATCGGGTGCATTGTCCCAATCGGCTTCAGCAATTGATAAGTAAGCAATACCGGCTTGTTCGAGTACTTTAACGGCTTCAACATAAGTATTATGAGGGTCTGATTCTACTAAACCTAAGTAAACGCGTGTCTCATTGGTACTCACAAATAAAGGCGCAAATCGTACACCCAAACGCTCAGCGCCAACGACGTCACTGACAGCTGCGACCACTTCTTTTAAGAAACGCAGACGATTGGTCAGCGAGCCGCCATATTGGTCATCACGTTTATTGGTATGCTCAGAAATAAACTGATTAACTAAGTAACCGTTAGCACAATGCAGCTCCACACCATCAAAACCCGCCTCTAACGCATTGCGCGCGGCTTGAGCGTACATATTCACCAGTTCACCAACTTCTTCTGTGCTCAGTGCACGTGGCTCACTTGGATCGGCTAAAGCGCCTTCACCGGGGCCCGTTTCAATAAATACTTTGACGTTATCGGCAGTAATCGCAGAAGGCCCTACAGGTTGAGCGGCGTTTGGTTGTAAGCTAGTGTGAGACACTCGGCCAACATGCCATAGCTGAGCAAAAATAATACCGCCTTTAGCGTGTACGGCTTGGGTGACTTTTTTCCAACCTTCAATTTGGGCTTGCGAGTGAATCCCTGGAGTCCACGCGTAACCTTGGCCTCTTGGTTCAATTTGGGTACCTTCGGTAACCATAAAGCCTGCCGAGGCACGCTGTGCATAATAGCTTGCCATTAAGTCATTAGGAATATTGTCTGGTTGTGTGCTACGAGAGCGTGTTAATGGCGGCATCACGATGCGATTTTTAAGCGTATAAGGTCCAAGTTCTATAGATGAAAATAATGTACTGGTATTGGGGATAGGTTGTTTCATAAAACTCTCTTTTAAAGCAAACGAATAGGCTTATTGTTTAGATCACTTAACCTGTTTTGATGCTTAATTAATTTCTTAAGCAATATTAGTAAGCATAGAGTTTTGAAGGTACAATTTGAAACAACAATTTTTTGTTTAAGAGACAATTATGAATGGTATTAACCGGCTCGATATTAAACAGCTTAGAGTGCTGAATGCGTTACTTGATTTAAAAAACCTCTCACAAGTCGCACGAAAAATGGGGTTAACGCAACAAGCCATTAGCGAGCAATTACGTAAGCTGCGCGATTTATTTGATGATCGTTTGTTTATTCGTCAAGGTAATAGCATGGTAGCAACCCCAAAAGCGCTATCGTTGCAGCAACCCATTAGCCACATATTAAAGCAGTTGGATGCGCTTTTAGAGCCTGATTTATTTACACCACAAACCTATAAAGGAGTCTTTACGATTAGCGCGACCGACTACGCAACCCAAGCATTACTACCACAGCTTTTTAATATTACGCGCCGTGAAGCACCCGGTCTAAAATTAATAGTACGCGACTTTGCCTCCGACAATGTTAATCAGCTAATTACAGCAGGTGAACTTGATTTACTCATTACTTTTCCAGAATTTATTCCTGATAATTTAGCGTACGTTACTTTGCTTGAAGAGCAGCATTTATGCATTACCGGTTGCGACAATGAGTCTATAAAAGAGCCCTTAACACTGGCACAAATTGCAGCTTATCCTCAGCTTGTGGTCTCACCTTCGCGTGCTAATCTGCGTGGCTCTCACGATCAATGGTTTGCGGCAAGAGGCCTTAAACGAAATATTGTTATGTCAGTTCCCAGCTTTTCTGCGGTACCAGACATTCTTCATACCACCGATATGATTGCCTTCTATCCTTCACGCTTATTGCCAAATAATAAGGTTAAAGAGCTTAAGGTAGAAGCCTTACCACCGACATTTAAGGTCATAGCCGCATGGCATCCTCGAACTAATGACAGTGAAGTACATCGTTGGTTGATTAAGCAATTACAGGATTTATGAGGTTAAATGACAGTTGCATCCAGTTTGGCAGATGCATCTCGTTTAACAATGAGAGACTTTTTTGAACTCAATATTATTATCGAAATGAAGCTTACTTTAAATTAAATAAGTCTCACGCCTGCTTATCACCACGCGCATCTTTCTTCCGCCGACACTGCTCAGAACAATAAGTCACCTGCGCCCAATCCCTCTCCCACTTTTTACGCCATGTAAAGGGACGCTGGCACACGGGGCAGATTTTTTGCGGTAGGTTAAGCTTTTTATGTGCCATCGTCTGCTCCCATTTTCCTATACCTCTAACTTCACTATTAACGCCTACTTATCTTCTTTTTGATAATCCAACCCTTCATACTTCTTCACGCGCCGACATTGGTCTGAGCAATAGACCATGCTCTCCCAGTTTTTATCCAACTTTTTAGTCCAGCTAAACTCTCGGAAGCAGACCGGACATTCTTTTTTTCGGACGTTCTTCTTTTTATGCGCCATGATATTTACCTTTAAATTAAAAAAATTGCTTAACGACCCCAAATTGGTGAGCGTACTACTCCGCCCGTTTTACTGCTAATTGCATAACTGGTATTACCTGCTAGAGAATGGATAACTAAGCTGCCGCCACTTTGACTGCTTTGACCACCTACTTGCACACCTAAATTTGACTGATGCATCGGGTAGATGGCGTATTGTCCAGAAGGTGATAGGCGCGCTGGCTCATCAAGTCCCGTTTCTGCCAGATTGATGGCTTGTCCATTGGTAAGTGTCATGACTGCTGCCTTGCGACCATTGAGATATGCCAATCGCTGACCATCCAAGCTAAGCTGAGGACTTGCCGCATAACCTCTCGTCGATATAAGCGCTGCGTTACCGGTAGCGAAGCTATAACGATAAATGCTTGGGCGACCAGCGCTGACTTTATCACTAGTATAGACAAAGCTTTGTCCATCGCTGGCGTAGCTTGGCTGCACCTCAGTACTCGGTAACGTGGTGAGCTGTTTGGTATCGCCATCGCTTAAACGCATCTCATAGATATCGGCATTGCCGCCAACGGTTGAGCTATAAAGCAGCTTTTTGCCATCCGGTGAGAATGACGGTGATAAATTGCTACCTTCTACGTTGACGACCAAATTATGACTACCGCTCTTAACATCGTAAATATAAATCTTTGGATGCTGACGCGAAGCTTGTTTACTATAAGCGAGCATTTGACCATCCGCTGACCAGGCAGGCGCATAGATATAGCCATTTAGCTGATCAATCAGTTGACGCGCGCGGCCATCGGGACGGATACGATATAACGTCGAAATCTTAGCCGCGCCTACTCCTTGCTCTTCTACATAAGCGATATAGCCTTTGCGGTCTATCACTGGCATGCTAAGCGTAAGTGGATTATTCATAGCCATCGTACTCGTGGCTTTGGACAAGCTATTTGGCATTGTTTGACAGCCGCTTAGCACCGCCAGCATTGAAATCATGCTAATAGGAGCAATACCATTGAGCCTACGAATATCGATAGTCGGTTTTGACAGAGCCGTTTCTAACATCATAAAAGTCCTATTTAACTATGAGCCAGTTGACATAAACCATTTAAAACATGGGATTGTATACGAGCAATGGCTAGTAGAGGATCACTAAATGGTATAACAGCAATTGGAAAAGGTAATTCCGCTAGTGTAACGTACATTGCCCTTTTATTTTAGACAAAAACTTTTAGACAAAAAAATACCCCACTGCTAAGTGAGGCATTTCTTATATAACGGCTTTTATAGTGAGTTTAACTGACTATATTATTTAGCAACCGCTTTAAAGTAAGCAACTTGACTGCTGTTTTTGATGGTTAAGATAGGCGTATTGTTTGCATTCGTGCTGATGCTATATTTACCTTGTACGGTAGCAAGCGTCGCTGTATCAAAGCTGGCTTGTGGCTCAGGGCATGCCATCATAGTAGATAGGACATTGCCTAATACAACGTTACCGTTTACCACTTTGTAGTCAGAACCCATGTTATTACAAGTATTGACAAACGCAACACGGTCATTGCCGTTATCTTTAAAGAATTTTAGCGTTAAAGGTTTAGATGGATCAAAGAATAACTGAGTGACTTTGTCACCATTTGCACGCTTAGCATCAACAAGTTGCCAATCATATGCTTGTAGTGCATTAGCGGTAATTGGTTGAGTGACTGGTGCAATCACGGTAGGAGCAGTTTGGCAACCGGCAGCCAATGTACCTACAGCAAGAGTTGCAGCCATCATCATTTTAGTCGTATTTTTCATATAAATTCCCAGAGGTTTCAAATATTAATATATAAAGTAAATTATTCATTGCTTATCATTTTAATCAGTAGCGCTTGCTCTGATAAATTTGTTGTTTTCTTTAGTCTAAATAATGCGGCTATTATGCCGATTTTTTATAAGCCTGTCATGATAGATTGAGTACCAATTACCGCTATATTTGTACCACTTTGCAGTATTTTTGCTAACATAGCTTGCTAAGCACTCTATTAAC
>NZ_DATIRM010000316.1:0-4211 GCF_035469765.1 Psychrobacter sp. | reverse complement strand
TCTATGCCAACGTTATAAGCTAGCGTTTTCGCTGGCGGTTTTTTTGTGCCTAGGATTCCCTGCTCATGCTGCCCATGCAAGCGCCGCATCAAACACACTTTTGCCCCAAATATCCCCTATTAGTTCCAGTAAGACCACTATTACCATGACGATTAAGGCCTCTAACAATTCTTTAACCGAAAGCTCTACATCAGATTTTAATGAACCAAGCTTGTATGCACTATTGGATGCAGAGTTTTCAGCCAATCGTGATGATACCGAGCGTGCACTGACTATCTATAAACAGCAATCCTTTAAACAAGATGCCACAGCGGTATTTGAAAGAGCGCTAAGCTTATCATTACGCAATGATAGGGTTGAAGAATCCTTACAATTTGCTAAAGCATGGCGAGATGAAAACCCAGATCATGTGCCCGCTTGGTTTTATGTTGCTCACTTGGCACTGCGCGCGCACGATTATGAATTGGCCGTCGAGACCCTAAATCGTATCTTAAGCTACGATCCGCGCGCTGACCTGAGTGAAATCCTGATTGGCATTTATCCAAACAGTGATGAAGATAAGCGCGAACTACTTAATGCCTTGCAACCTATCGACAGTGAGCAGAATGCCTCGCTTTCAGTCTTAAAAGCCGGTTTACTTTACCAGTTTAATGAGCCTGAGATTGCTATCGTTCATATCAATCGAGCACTTGAACGGCAGCCGGATTATGTGCCTTTTATTACGTTAAAAGCAGATATCTTGCGAAAAATCGAGCCATCGACAGCGGTCATTGATTATCTTAGCCAAGCACGCTTGCGTAATGCAGATAGCAAAAACCTATACTTATATGAGATTCGCTATTTACTTGATTTAAAACAAAACGAGCAAGCATGGCAGCTTTTGCTTGTGGCTCACGAGCGCTTTACCGATGATGCTGAGATAACTTTGTTAGCAGCACTGGTCAGCTTAGATATCGAAAAGTACGCTAGCGCCGATAAGCTACTCAACACCTTAGCCAAAAACCCCGCTTATCTTGATCAGTCTTATTATTATCTTGGCATCAGTGCCGAGCGTCAGCAAAATTTTGAGCAAGCCAAATACTATCTCAATGCTGTCATGCAAGAGGATTTGGTATTGGAAGCGCGGCGAAAAGTGGTCGCTGTAGAGTTACTTAATGATGATGTCGATGCCGCTATTGCAACGTTAGAAAAACTGCGTAAAGATTTTAGCGTATTTGCCCCCGATAGTTTTGTGTTGCAAGCCGATATCTTATGGCAGCAAAATGAATCTGCAGAAGCATTACGCCTATTAACTAAGGCTGCTCGTAAATACCCAGATAATGAGATGCTTCTTTTTGCACGCGCCCAACTTCTTGATGATAAAGAAGACTATATCGTCAAGCGCACCTTGCTCAATCACCTGCAAGCGCTCGACCCTAATAATCCTGCTTATCAGCTGAGTTACGCACAATTGCTACTAACCAATGAACGTGGCTCCGAGCAAGGGTTGGCGCTGGCAACCGCGATTATACAAATCCGCTACGATGACCCACGCTATGACAATGAGCTGCATCTACAAGCCCTTAATGTGTTGGCAAGTAATGCGCTGGCAAACGAGAATTATCAGCAAGTTATCGACTATCTACAGACCCCTTACGATGTACTCCCTACTCTACGCTCGGGGACTCTGCTGTTACGCGCTTATCAAGGCTTAGGTGACAATGAAAAAGTTGAGACATTACTCGCCGACTTGCAGCAGCGCTTTTCATTTGGGCAGCGCAATATCAATGACCGTATACAACTCTATTAATAGCAAACAGTATAATTAATGAGTCACGGCATAGCGTATCTCAGTGTTAAGGTATTGCGTCCTATTATTACAAGCCACTTATAAGAAGCTAACAGCCACGCATAACCGAGTAACAAATAACACTTAAGCTAACCTATTTTCGAAACAATGATTTTGCAAATTTGTCTATTTTTGAGGAAACATCATGTCAGCATCAATAATTTCTTATAAGCGCAATAAATTAGCCCTATTTACAGCTATGACAGCATCGGTCGCAATCTTGTCAGGGTGTCAGTCATTAAAAACCGGCAATACCCCCAACCAGCCGACTGACATCATACAAGGTCAAAACGCTGAGCAACCAAAAAAACTTGAAAGCTTTAATATCACAGGTAAAATCGGTGTTACGACACCAGCGAGCGGTACGACGGGCACCCAAGGCGGCAGTGCCTTCTATGCATGGGGGCAACAAAACGACCGCTTTGCTATTGAACTTATCGGTGCGCTTGGTATTGGTAAAACCAATATCGAATACAATGGTCAATCAGCCACTCTGGTGAGCGAAAAAACCGGCACATTGAATGCTACTGACCCTGAAACCCTATTGAAAAAAGCCACTGGCTGGCAAGCCCCTATTTCACAAATGCCTTACTGGATTTCTGGTCGCTCAGCGCCTTCAGATAGCGCGCCGCAGTTGGATGCCCAAAATCGTTTAATCAGCTCAATCAATGGCGAATGGCAAGCCAGCTTCAGCTATAAAGGCAATGATAAATTACCAAATAAAATCAGTGCAGTTCAGTCGCAAGGCAATAAAGTCGTTATGACAATCGACCATAAAAAACAATAACGGTACTTAAATTGAATCGCTATTTTGCATAGCGCTTTCATAATAATGTTTAATACCCATATTTAAGCACAACTTATAAAGACGGTTATTTATGACCAATAGCACCACTGCTGCATCTGTTATCTCGCGTTTATCACCGGCAAAGATTAATTTGTTTTTGCATATCACCGGTAAGCGTGCTGATGGCTATCATGATTTGCAAACTGTGTTTCGTCTGCTCGATTGGGGCGACTATCTGCATTTTTCGATAGCAGATAAAGCCATTCCTATAGATAGCACAGCAGACATCAATAGCCTTGGTAGCCAGCTAATTACATTGACTGGTGCCGATACGATAACGAGCAGTATAGAAGATAATTTGATTTTTAAAGCTGCGCGAGCATTGTTGTCCGCAGCTATAACATCAAATAATCTACCTGAAAAATTACCGCAAGTATCTGTAACATTAGATAAGCATTTACCCATGGGCGCAGGTTTGGGCGGCGGCTCCTCTAATGCGGCGACAACATTACTTGTGCTTAATGAGATATGGCAGCTTAATTTTAATTGTGATGCGCTGATAAGAATCGGTACAACTATCGGCGCAGATGTACCAATATTTATCTTTGGACAAGATGCCATTGCCATGGGCATTGGTGAAGAGCTGACCGCCATTGATTTGCCCGAGCAGCAATATTTAGTATTGACGCCTAATGCTCACGTTAATACTACTGAGCTTTTCGCACATCCTAAACTACAGCGAGATATCCCTGCGATATCGATTGAGACTATTAAAAAGCAGTCCAATGATTATGTACAATATTTAGACACGCCTTATCACAATGTCTTTATGCCAGTAGTCACCAGCCTTGCTCCTGCTGTCGATGAAGCATTACGTTATTTACAAGGTTTAGAGAAACAAGCATTGGGTAGAGCACGGATGACCGGCTCTGGTAGCGCGGTATTTTTGCCATTGGATACGAGTATTGCTACTAATAAAGCGCTTTTGGCAAGATGGATTGCAGATGCGCCTTGTGCAGGGTATGTGGTAAACAACTTATCATCGTAAGCAGTCGTTTCGTAAGATGCTTTTTATGCACCGACAAAATGTGCAACTCTTAAAATCAGTATACTGAGCATACCCTACTGAAGCTCAGTATACAGGCTAATCTTGAATTCCTAGCCAAATCTTAGCAGCTGACTCTTCGTCAGGATTAAATCCTTTAATATCCAAACCTGGGATCATAAAGCCTTCAATTTCAGCAACCTTTTGTAGCCATTGCTGTTCACTAATTACAGCCATCTTGCCAAAATACTTCATTGTTGCCCACAGCTCAGGCATACGTTTCATCTCATTCATTAACGCCGAAAACGATGGCATAGCAAAACTATTAATGCGATAAAGCAAGGTAGCGTTTTGTCGCTCTGTATTTGGGTTAGCCTGAACCATAGAAGCCGTTGCTTGCATCCATTCATCAAGTAGATTATTCATATCATCACTGCTTATCTTGCCATTGATAGTTAGCTCAATATGATTGTTATTAGGTTGAGTTAGAATATAAGTCATGTCACTCTCCTTATTTCATTTGTATTGGTGATGCTGTTTATATCCATACT
>NZ_DATIRM010000315.1:0-2382 GCF_035469765.1 Psychrobacter sp. | reverse complement strand
GCACAAATATTGCAGTTTACTAGTGTACTGAACAATAGTTTTACAATTTTATAAAGCTTTAACAGTCGATGGAATGATGCCTAAATAGCGGCACTATTATTGATACTTTTATGAATGCTTGTCTGAGTTACTGACACTATTTTTATTGATAAAGATATTCACCCTTGCATTTTTAATCATAATTTCTACTAATAATAATTTCTATAAGAGGATGCCTGTATGTCTGAAAATAACAGACCTGATACCTTAACTCAGCGTATTTTAGTCGTTGACGACGACGCGCGTCTGCGCTCGTTATTGCAGCGTTTTCTGGAAGATGATGGTTTTGTGGTTCGTACGGCGCACGATGGCAATCAGATGGATAAATTGCTACAGCGTGAGCTTTTCTCATTGGTGGTACTTGATTTGATGCTGCCAGGCGAAGACGGAATCAGTATCTGTAAGCGTCTGCGCGAAGACAATGGCGACATTCCTATTATTATGCTGACGGCTAAAGGTGGCGACGCTGATCGCATCGCAGGACTAGAAGCGGGTGCGGATGATTATCTGCCAAAGCCATTTAATCCAAAAGAGCTATTGGCACGTATCAAAGCGGTATTACGTCGTCAAAATCGTGAGCTACCAGGTGCGCCAAGTCATCAGCTTGAAGTAGTTGAATTTGGTCCATGGACGCTTGATTTATCAACGCGTACGCTTAAACGTGATGGCAATGTTGTTACCTTGACGACGGGTGAATTTTCGGTATTAAAGGCCTTGGTTCAGCATCCACGTGAGCCATTGACTCGTGACAAGTTGATGAATCTTGCCCGTGGTCGTGAATGGGGTGCGATGGAGCGCTCCATTGATGTACAAGTATCACGTTTGCGCCGCTTAATTGAAGACAACCCTTCACAAGCGCGTTACATTCAGACTGTTTGGGGCGTGGGCTATGTGTTTGTCCCTGACGAAGCAGAAGTTGAAGCGGCTAAAAGTGAGTCGTTATAGACTCATAAATGGCGCTTGCAGCTATTGATAGCTTAGACTGTTACTATTTAATCCTATTAATATCACGGGCGCAGCATTGAAATCACCTATTATTCTTCAAAACATACCCTGCACCTTAGTGACAGGGTTTTTGGGTTCTGGTAAAACCACACTTATCAATCAATTAATCGCTACCAAACCAGCTGATGAGCGCTGGGCGTTATTAATTAATGAGTTTGGTCGTATCGGTGTTGATGGCGCGCTACTAACCAGCTCACAAGATAGCCATACGACAAATGATATCGCCATTCGTGAAGTCAGCGGTGGCTGTATTTGCTGTACCAGTCAATTGCCGCTACAAATCGCTCTGAGCCGCCTGCTGAGTGACCATCACCCAAAGCGTCTAGTTATCGAGCCAACAGGGCTTGCCCATCCACGTGAGCTTATCCAACAGCTTAGCGCGCCGCATTGGCAAACGGCTCTCAAGATGCAAGCGGTCATAACCGTGCTTAGTGCTCTGCAATGGCAACAAGAAAAGTATCGTACTCATGAAGGGTTTCAAGCACATATTCGCGATGCCGATGTCTTAGTCATTAATCGCTATATCCAATTAAGTACTGACGAAAGACAAGCGTTACGAGCATGGATAGACAAGCTAAATGCACAGGTTTCTATTATTTGGGCAGCGTCTGATAACCACACAACAACTCATGATCTAAATACGTCGACTGGCTATTCAGCAGCATTAAATGCACAGCTCTTTAAACCCAGTTTTGTCATCTCGAAGCAGCAAAGAATCAATATCGCTGAACCATACAAAGCTGTTGTAAGCTTAAGGCCGCTGCGCAATTCTTTAACAGAAAATTCATTACACAATTCTGCAATCAATAATGATGACGCTAAGCCTGATACAAGTATAGAGCTGCCCTATCGTTATCATGAGCAACAGCAAGATATTCTGCTAGCAGGGTGGCGACTGCCGGCAGAATACGTATTAAATGCTGATAAGTTGCAGAATTGGCTGCTAACGCTACCAAACTGGCAGCGTATCAAAGGCGTTGTAAATACGTCTAATGGCTGGCTACAAATCAACTTTACTCCTGATAGCTTGTCCACAAAGACAGTGAGCACACAAGTCGATAGCCGACTAGAGATTATTTTGCAAGCAAGTACTGGGCAAAAAGATGCGATAGAGGTTAAGCTAGATTGGGAAGCCTATGACAATGAAATCATGGCGTTGCTGATATAGCAAACCATCAGTAGTTATAGAGAGTTTATCGATAATTATTGATAGTACTAATAAAGATAGAATTGTCCCGTCCTAAAATAGATTGATAATTTTTTAATGAGCCAGATACCCCGAGTATCTGGCTTTTTCACATTAAGCAGGACATAAATAACTGTCATGAACCTCAGCAG
>NZ_DATIRM010000314.1:0-26842 GCF_035469765.1 Psychrobacter sp. | reverse complement strand
GAGTGGCTGAGCTAAGTTGCCGTAATTCGTAATAGCGGGCTTGTTTGCCAGCAAGGTTAATACGATTTGCGAATGCTTTCATAAAATAAACACGTCCCTGTGAAAAATTATTTTTAATAAAGCGCTTTTAATTAGCTGTCTTCACCTAAAAAGCCACCACTTTGACGATGCCACAAGCGCGCATAGACGCCATGTAGATTCAATAGCTCATTATGGCTACCTTGCTCAATGATTTGACCTTTATCCATTACTACCAGTCTATCAAGAGCGGCGATGGTTGATAAGCGATGGGCGATGGCAATAACCGTCTTGCCAGTCATAATATCGTTCAGGCTTTCGGTAATCGCAAACTCGATTTCAGAATCAAGGGCGCTGGTCGCTTCATCAAGTAGCAAAATTGGCGCGTTTTTTAGCATAACACGAGAGATGGCAATACGCTGACGTTGGCCACCAGAAAGTTTGACCCCACGTTCGCCAACTTGAGTATCAAGCCCTATGTTGCCCTTATCATCATATAAATCTTTGATAAAGTCCCATGCTTGGGCTTGTTTTGCGGCAATCATAATCTGCTCATCAGTGGCATCCGGACGACCATAAGCGATGTTCTCGCGTACGGTACGATGTAATAAGGACGTATCTTGGGTCACCATCCCGATTTGCTGACGTAAGGACTCTTGGGTCACCTCATCAATCGCTTGACCATCAATGAGGATTTTACCTTTATCGACATCAAAGAAGCGTAAGAGCAGATTTACCAAGGTTGACTTACCTGCACCTGAACGCCCAACCAGACCGATTTTCTCCCCAGGTTTGATGTCCAAGAAAAAATTATCGAGAAGTTTGATAGTAGACGTGGCTGATAGATTGCTGTCGTTTAAAGTTCCACTATTATTATTGTCTGCATCATCGTTATCATTTTCATAACTAAAGTCAACATGATCGAAGACGATACGACCTTCGGTAACGTTTAAGGCTGGCGCATTAGGTTTGTCAACGATGGTTTGCGGCGCAGATAAGGTGCGCATGCCATCTTGTACGGTACCGATACTTTCAAACAAACTTGCCGTCTGCCACATTATCCAGCGCGTCAGACCATTTAAGCGTAGTGCCATGGCGGTAGCAGCGGCAATAGCACCGACACCAATGGCTTCTTGTTGCCATAAGTACAGACCAATAGCGGCGGTACTACTGACCAAAACAACACTAATCAGATGGGTTGAAAACTCAAGGTAGCTGACCCAGCGCATTTGTGCATGGACAGTGCTTAAAAATTGCCCCATGGCATTTTTGGCATAGCTGAGCTCACGGCGCGAGTGGCTAAACAGCTTGACGGTCATGATATTGGCGTAGGCATCGGTAATGCGCCCCGTCATCAAAGCGCGAGCATCTGCTTGTACAATAGCTGTCTGCTTGAGTTTGGGAATGAAATACCACATCGCAA
Organism: Psychrobacter sp.; assembly: GCF_035469765.1. Taxonomy (GTDB): domain Bacteria; phylum Pseudomonadota; class Gammaproteobacteria; order Pseudomonadales; family Moraxellaceae; genus Psychrobacter. The sequence continues at coordinate 25,401 of NZ_DATIRM010000314.1, read as the reverse complement.
GCCAAACTAATACAAACCATGCAATAAAGGGGATCAGTAGCAAGCTGTCAAGATTGAAGAGAATAATACCTGAGGTGATAAAATAGACGGCGACATACATAAACATATCGGTGACCGTCATCACTGTATCACGTACTGCCAATGCTGTTTGCATCACTTTAGCAGAAACGCGACCGGAGAATTCATCTTGATAAAACTGCATCGATTGCCCAAGCATCCGCTGATGAAAACGCCAGCGCATCTGCATGGGAAAGACGCCTTGTAAGGTCTGAAAGTGAATAAACGACGACAAGGCAATCCACAATGGGCTCACTATCATGACAGCGAGCATGAGCAGCAGCATGTCGCCTTTTTCTGCCCATAAGTTTTGCGGCGTATAGACACCCAGCCAGTCAACGATATTGCCAATCCAAGCAAAGAGCATGGCTTCGTAAATACCGATACCGGCTGACAAAATCATAAATAGCAGCAGCCAGCCGCGTAGACCATTGGTGCACGCCCACAAAAATCTTAACATGCCATCGCGAGGTAAAGGCAACGGCATTGGGGTTTCAGGGAAGGCGGGTAGGCGATTTTCAAAAAAGCGAAATAGAGCGTTCATAGGCAATAGCAATACGTCAAGAAAAGCGTGAGTAGACGCCATCTTGAGCAATTATATAGGTGAGTAAGTAGGCGTCTATTTTAGCAAATCTTAACCGACACGCTTACAGGCTAATTGTAATTTGAACGCATCAGACACTCATATGCTCATCTTATGATGCATGAGCATAAATAGCTTGCTGCTTAAGAAATATATTGTTACATTCTATGGTTTTCCCTTCTTTTAAATTAACATTGATATAGAGACATCCTTGACATGAGGGATGACTAAGGCAAAGAGTTATGATGTATTTAACGATAGCGGTGCTGTGTAGCGTTGCGGTCTCTGTGTTATTCAAAGTATTGCGTCAGCGCCATATTGATATCCGTCAAACCATCGTTGCAGGTTATCCGGTCGCCTTTTTATTGACTTGGTTTTTATTGAAGCCAGATGTCAGTGGCATGAGTGACCTTGGTGGAGCATGGGCCATTATTATCGCTCTTGGGGTGCTGCTGCCTGCAGTATTTATCATTCTTGGACGCGCGATTGAGGCGGTTGGCATGGTAGCCACCGATGCTGCTCAGCGACTGTCATTGATCATTCCTATTGTCGCCGCTTTTTTATTATTTGGTGAAGTGCTCACTGGTACGCGTGTCTTTGGCTTATTACTTGGGTTTTTGGCACTCGGGGCACTGATTTATCGTCCGCAGCAGGGTGAAGTTAGCAAACAAGCCAAACATACACCGCTATGGTTGTTTGGCGTCTGGGCAGGCTATGGCGTTATTGATATTCTATTTAAACAAGTTGCCAAGCAAGGTGCTGCCTTTCCACTGACACTATTTGTCAGTTTTGGGTTGGCAGGTCTGCTATTGTTGATTTACTTGCTCATTACGCGCGTACGCTGGCAGGGTAATGCGCTCGCAGCAGGACTTTTATTAGGTGCGCTAAATATGGGTAATATTTATGCTTATATCCGTGCCCATCAAGTATTGTCCGATTCGCCAAGTATCGTCTTTACTGGGATGAACGTTGGTGTGATTGCTGTTGCTACTCTTATCGGCGTTGGAGTATTTAAAGAATCACTCAACCGTATAAATATATTGGGCTTATTATTGGCGATTTGCTGTGTAGCAGTCTTGTTTTTGGCTTAAATATTTTTGACTTAATGTAAGTATGGTGACAATTTTATAAATGCTTTTGCCGTTCAGATATAGGCACATATAGCATCCTATGGTAAGGTTATCTAGGAACATTTAGACTAATATCAGCTAAAAATCTCATTGGTAACACTTGACCTCAATAAATAAAATAGGATGCTCTTTCCATGGAATACCAAAAGCAATTACAACATATCAAAAATGGTTCAGGATTTATCGCAGCCCTCGACCAAAGTGGTGGCAGCACGCCAAAAACGCTAGAGAATTATGGGGTTATGGGTGATGCCTATGACAATGATGAAGCCATGTTTGACCAAGTGCATGAGATGCGCGCGCGTATCATAACTTGCAACTGCTTTGATAGTGAGCGTGTGATTGGTACGATTTTGTTTGAAGATACTATGGATCGCGCAGTGAATGGTAAGCCAACTGCCAGTTATTTATGGGAAGACAAGCAAATTGTGCCGTTTTTAAAGGTCGATAAAGGCTTAGCAGAACGTATGAATGGCGTACAAGTCATGCGCCCTATATCTAACCTAGATCTATTATTAGACAAGGCAAAAACCTATCCAATATTCGGTACTAAAATGCGCTCTGTGATTTATGAGCCAAATGTCGATGGTATTGAGCTGGTTGTGCAGCAGCAGTTTGATGTGGCAAAGCAAATCCTCTCAAAGGGTCTAATGCCTATCGTTGAGCCAGAAGTGGATATCAATAGCGAGCAAAAGCATGACTGTGAGCTGATTCTTAAAACCACTATCTTACGTAATCTTGAGCGCTTAAACGATGATCAGCAAGTGATGCTCAAATTAACCTTACCTGAAGACGCAGGATTTTATCAAGAACTGATTGACCATCCAAAAGTGCTTAAAGTCGTTGCATTATCGGGTGGCTATAGCCGTAGCGATGCTTGCGCTAAGCTCAAAAAAAACTCGGGTATGATTGCCAGTTTCTCACGTGCCCTTACTGAAGGGCTTAGCAAACAGCAAAGCGATCAAGAATTTGCCGATACCCTTAATGCTTCGATCGATGAGATTTATCAGGCGTCGAAGGTTTAACTTTTAGAGTTTAATATAAAGGTTTAAGTTTCAAGCATTCATCCGCTAACATGAAAAAGCCCCTGCATCTGACAGGGGCTTTTTCATAGTTAAAATACAGTGGTTAGCTTGGTAGTCTATACCTCTTTATATAATTGGCGACCTTCTTTGTGATACTTCTCTGTCATTTCTGCCATACCTTGATGAATCTCTTCAGCAGTTGCTGAGCCGACTTGCTCAACCAATTGCGTATCTACCTTTTTAATCAAATGCTCAGCAGTTGCTAAGTCACCTGATTGTGGGGACACGCTGTTTTTTGTATCAGCTAAGGTTTTTAGTCCGGCAGCATAATCACGGACGTTTTGGGTAATTTTCATGGAGCAAAATTTAGGACCACACATGGAGCAAAAGTGCGCCGACTTGTGCGCGTCTTTAGGCAAAGTTTCATCATGGAATTCGCGCGCAGTATCAGGGTCGAGCGCCAGATTAAACTGATCGTCCCAGCGGAATTCAAAACGCGCTTTAGACAATGCATTATCACGTGCCTGCGCACCGGGATGACCCTTGGCAAGGTCGGCAGCATGAGCGGCAATTTTATAAGTGATGATGCCGTCTTTGACATCCTTTTTATTCGGCAGCCCTAAATGCTCTTTTGGGGTCACATAGCACAGCATCGCTGTACCAAACCAGCCAATCATCGCCGCGCCAATAGCACTGGTAATATGGTCGTAACCCGGTGCGATATCAGTAGTTAAGGGTCCCAATGTATAAAAAGGTGCATCGGCACAGGTCTCAAGCTGTAAGTCCATATTTTCTTTAATGCGGTTCATTGCCACGTGCCCTGGTCCTTCAATCATGACCTGTACATCATGCTTCCATGCCACTTGGGTCAGCTCTCCAAGGGTACGCAGTTCACCGAATTGTGCTTCATCATTAGCATCTTGCAAACACCCTGGACGCAAGCCATCGCCTAGACTAAAAGCCACATCGTACTGCTTCATGATTTCGCAGATGTCTTCAAAATGCGTATATAAAAAGCTTTCTTTATGATGTGCCAAACACCACTGTGCCATGATGGAGCCACCACGGGAGACGATACCGGTTAAGCGATTGGCGGTTAGCGGTACATAACGGAGCAGTACACCTGCATGAATAGTGAAGTAATCAACGCCTTGCTCAGCTTGCTCAATTAAGGTGTCACGGAATATCTCCCACGTTAAATCTTCTGCAACGCCATCGACTTTTTCTAATGCTTGATAAATCGGCACCGTACCAATTGGTACGGGCGAGTTACGAATCAGCCATTCGCGGGTTTCATGAATATGATTACCGGTGGATAAATCCATGATGTTATCTGCGCCCCAACGCGTCGCCCATGTCATTTTCGACACTTCTTCGTCGATAGAAGAACCTAGCGCAGAGTTACCAATATTGGCGTTAATTTTTACCAAAAAATTACGCCCGATAATCATTGGCTCAGATTCAGGATGGTTGATGTTGTTCGGGATAATGGCGCGACCCGCAGCAACTTCACTGCGGACAAATTCAGGGGTAATAATCGCTGGTGTGTGCGCGCCAAACGTTTCACCTTCATGTTGGCGCATGTCGGTCAATTCGTGCTGCTTTTGGGTTTCGCGGATGGCAATATATTCCATCTCAGGAGTAATAATACCGCGACGGGCATAGTGCATTTGCGTGACGTTACCTACTTTCCCATCAACAGCTTTAGCACGGCGTGGCTTGTCAATATGAGAAAACCTTAGATTGGCAGTACTGATATCATGAGCACGTGCCTGTCCATAATCGCTTGATAAGCCACTTAATTGTTCTGTATCACAGCGCTCTTTAATCCACTCTTCGCGCAGTTTAGGTAAGCCTTTAGTCAGATCGATTGTGGCATTGGGGTCGGTATAGACGCCTGAGGTGTCATAAACATAAAACGGTGGATTTTGCTCCCACTCGCTTTCAGGTACGCCTTGGATAGGAGTAGGGTCGAGGGTAATCTCGCGCATCGGTACTTGAATATCAGGGCGTGAGCCTTCGATATAGACTTTGCGAGAGGCGGGAAGGATACGGTGCAAATCACGTGCGTCTTCTTCAAAACGGGCGTCGGTTTCGCTGCGATGGGCGGGTGTTTTTAGCGCGTCTGCTTTGCTTGCTTTTACAGGGGTATGCGTGGTGGCTTGTGAGGTAATATCTGAAATAGTCATATGCTGTCCTAGCGTGTTGTCCAGTGGTAAAGGCAACACCGCCAGTAGCTGCGGGGCAAGACTATCTCATACCGACAAATTCAATCGCAAGATAACGGCTTATCAAAATAAATCTTGATAGGTCATCTATAAAGGATTGGTGGGCATCATTTTTATTAAAACAGCATTTAGCAGTATAAAGTTCTATTTAATGTTGGTAATAATAAAAAAGGCATTTCTGCGCGCCCTTTATACGATACAACATAGGCTTAAGACTTCCCTGCGTCGGTACTAACCGCATCAGGTTCGGCGGGTGGTTTCTCAGCGACCATACATTCACTGCACATTAAGCAGTCAATATATATCGCACCCCGAGTCTGTCAGTGTTGTAAATCTTCCTTATACTAGCAAACTTCACTAGCAAGTCCCAGCCATTTAACAGCTTTATTTTCTAGCGTGGTATTTATTCACGGTGGCCAACTGGCTATACGTCAAGGTTCAAGAATTATCTAACCTTTACTCTCTGGCGTCCAGCCTTGCGCGCGCTCATAATCTTCATTATCCAAAAATTTATCGCGCTGTTCGGTCAAAAACTTCTTAGCTTCAGGGTCGAGCATACTGAGATGATTTTCGTTAATCAGCATGGTTTGCTGCTCAAGCCACTCTTTCCAAGCTTTTTCAGAAACTGTTTCTTGTAGCTCCTGACCTTTTTTATTAGGAAAAGGTGGATGCGGCATTTTTGGTAACTCTTGCTGATATTTGCGGCAAAAAACGGTATTGGCTTGTGGGTTAAAAGTTTCGGTCATGAATGACTCCTATTTATAATGGATTTTATGATGGATTTTTGATATTTTTAACAAAAGGTAAGTTTGCCTAATACTGTACCTGATTATGGTCAAAAAAACACCCGCAACAATGGCGGGTATTTTATGGTAAAAACATGATATTAATTAGCATTGATTAAAAGAGTGCTTAAACAAATACTTCTAGACGCGAGCGACCACGGCTGATCGCTTGCTTCACTTGATTGGGTGCAGTGCCGCCCAAATGGTCACGCGCGGCAAGTGAACCTTCTAAGGTTAAATACTCGAACACATCCTCACCGATAGCATCGCTAAACTGCTGTAATTGAGCTAATGATAAATCGCTTAAATCAACACCTTCTTTAATGCCTAACGCGACTGCATTACCAACAACTTCATGAGCATCGCGGAATGCCACGCCGCGGCGTACCAAGTAATCTGCTAAGTCAGTCGCAGTCGCATAGCCTTTCATAGTGGCAGCGCGCATATTTTCTTTATTTGGCGTGATATTTGGTAGCATATCAGCAAACGCCAATAACGAACCGGTCAGGGTATCAACACAATCAAATAAAGGCTCTTTGTCTTCTTGGTTGTCTTTATTATAGGCAAGTGGCTGACTTTTCATGAGGCTTAATAAAGTCATTAATTGCCCAAAGACACGTGCAGCTTTACCACGAACCAATTCCGGTACGTCAGGGTTTTTCTTTTGCGGCATGATAGAGGAGCCAGTACAAAAGCGGTCAGGAATCTGCACAAAGTTAAATTGCGCTGACATCCAAAGAATAATCTCTTCGCTCATACGCGACATATGCATCATCAAGATAGAAGCTGCTGATGTAAACTCAATGGCAAAATCACGGTCTGATACCGCATCAAGCGAGTTTTGGCAAATGCCTTCGAAACCTAAAAGCTCAGCAGTAATGGTACGGTCAATTGGGAACGTCGTTCCAGCAAGAGCAGCACTACCAAGTGGCATCTGATTGATACGGCGACGGGCATCGACTAGGCGCTCGGTATCACGGTATAGCATCTCAAACCATGCCATCACATGATGACCAAAGCTGACAGGCTGTGCCGTTTGCAAGTGGGTGAAGCCAGGCATGATGGTATCAGTATGCTGCTCAGCCAAATCTAACAAGCCACTTTGTAAGCGAACCAATAAGGCAATGATATTATCGGTCTCTTCGCGTAACCAAAGACGGATATCGGTCGCTACTTGGTCATTACGGCTGCGACCGGTATGCAGCTTTTTGCCCACCGCGCCGACGATATCGGTCAGGCGTGATTCGACGTTCATGTGTACGTCTTCTAGGGCAATCGACCAGTTGAACTCACCGGCTTCGATTTCACGTAGCACTTGTTGTAAACCATCGATAATGGTCGCAACGTCGTCAGCTTCCAAGATACCACATTCTTTTAGCATGGTCGCATGAGCAACCGAGCCTTGAATATCATGGCGTGCAAAGCGCTGGTCAAAGCCAACCGATGCGGTAAAGGCAGCAACAAAGCTGTCGGTCGCTTCACTAAAGCGTCCTCCCCACATCTGCTGACCCTGACTACTACTAGTAGGGCTGTTCTGTGCGGCAGCGTTTGTTATAGGAGCATCTGTGCTAAACTCAGAAGCAGATGAATTTTTATTTGAATCGGGATTACTAAGGTTTGAAGAGTTGGCGTTCATATCAGTCTAAGGCAAGTCAAGAGAATAAGAACTCAAGTATAGCAAATGATGAGGTTGCCTTACTAGCGGAGCGCTTAGAGTTTTTTATACCAAGGCTCATGGAAATCATGAAACCTTGGCAATGGCTGCTGGCAATCTTTTTTTGGTCGCTTTTTTTAGCGATTGTCGATCGTCATAGCGTGGTCAATGAAACACAATTTGTCATAAAAATGACGGCAAGATTTATCCAAACCACATTAACACTACTGCCTTCCTTTTATCTCATTGACTATCTACGCCCTGTTTTTAAAAGTATGCGGACATTGAAAGTCAGCTTATATGTTCTGCTCAGCATTACTATCAGTGCCATTATCACGTTGATACTGGCACTGTTGTTGATAATCAATACAGGCGCCTTTACCTTTACTCTCTCTGCTTTTATCTCAACCGTTATCTTTAATACGTTAATTATTGCAGGATTTACCATTGCAGGATTGCTGATCTTTTTACGTCGCTATCGTGAGATGACAGCATTGAAGCAGTCATTTGAGCAAAAACTTAGCGCGCAAAACGATGTGCTGAAGGCCCGTCTGGCACCACATTTCTTTTTCAATACTATTAATACTTTGATGTCACTGATTGAGACCAACCCCTCTCGCGCCGCCGATTTTTTGCAGCACGTTTCAGCGCTATTTCGTGCCAGCTTTAATGGCGCGCGTGAAATCAGTTTTGAAGAAGAAGTGGCACTTTGCGAGCATTATTTGGAGATGGAATCTATTCGATTGGCAGATAAGTTAGTCGTCAGTTGGCAGTTGCCTGATGAAAATGTGATGTATGATATGGTCATCACCGCTTTGAGCTTACAAAGTGTGATTGAAAAGATGCTGATCAATGTGGTTGAGATGAGTACTGACACTGTTTACATTGATATTAAAGTCATCTGGAGACAGCATCGTGTCGCGATTACTATCAGTGTGCAGTTACCTAAAAACAGTTTGATGATTCACCATGATTTGCGCCAACATATGGATTTCTATATTCAAGCAGGGCGCTTACGTGCGTACTTTGGGCAAAGTGCAGACATTCAAAGTATGGTGACAAACAAACAGATTATCACTAACATTCATTATCCGCTACAAGAGGTGAGCTTATAAGTTTTTTTAACTATGGCATATTTATTGCAATCTTTACCATATAGTAAGAATGTTATGAATTAATAAGAGTTATTTTTAAGGTTAATTTTTTATTAAAAGCCGTCACTTTATTATATTAGATGCTAATACGTTATTAATACTTTTAAATATAGGTTTAAAGTCTGCCCTTGAAAGGAGTTTACATGCGGATTGTGGTTTGTGATGATGAGCCATTAGCTCGTGAGCGCTTGGTTAGGATTGTTCAAGAGTCAGGTCATGAGGTGGTTGCCCAAGCAAAGACTGGTATTGAAGCTATTGTTGCTGTAGCTTCTCAGCAGCCAGATATCATATTACTAGATATTCGGATGCCTGATATGGATGGGGTAGAGTGTGCGCAAGAGCTTGCTAAGCTACAACATCCACCTGCAATCATTTTTGTGACCGCTTATGATCATTATGCTATTGCCGCTTTAAAAGCCAATGCTATCGGTTATTTGTTAAAGCCTGCTAATAAAGATGAGCTGCTAGAAGCCCTACAAAAAGCCACTAACCTCAATGCAGCGCAGTTAAATGAGATTCGTAAGCTTGAACATCCAACCTTACGTTCAGTACGCGAACATATTGCGGCGCGTACCCATCGCGGTGTTGAGCTGATAAACCTCAAGGACATCTACTATTTTACAGCCGATCAAAAGTACGTCAAAGTACGGCATAAAGAGGGTATTGTGCTGATTGATGATACTTTAAAAGAGCTTGAGCAAGAGTTTGAAGGTGAACTGTTTCGCGTGCATCGCAATGCCATTATCAATATTAAATATTTAGATTTTTTAGAGACCTTAGATGCGGGTCAATATCAGCTACATTTTAAGGGTATTGATGAGACATTATCGGTCAGCCGTCGTCACCTTCCAGCACTACGCGAAAAGATTCAGAATATTTAAGCATTGCCCGCTTTGTTTCCTAAAATAATCACGCCATATCATCAAGCCCTTATTTATGCTTAAATAGGGGTCTTTTTTTGCGTTATTATTGTTGTAAACCGTTTTTATAACCCATTTTGGGTGACAAACTCGCATTATTGCCGAGCAATGACAGTTTAGTATTAAAATTATTGAGGCCTTTTATGAGCACCATGCAGCAACCTGCTTTGACTACCTTAAATATCGCCACGCGCCAAAGCCCATTGGCATTATGGCAAGCTGAGCATATTCGTGACCGGCTACTAGCGCTGTATCCTGAAATGACCATCAATCTGCTGAAAATTGTCACTAAAGGTGACAAAATTTTGGATACGCCACTGGCGAAAATTGGCGGTAAAGGTTTATTTGTTAAAGAGCTTGAGCAGGCATTGTATGATAAGCAGGCAGATATCGCAGTGCACTCACTCAAAGATGTGCCCATGGATTTGCCAGAAGGATTGATGTTAGGCGTTTATTGTAAACGTGCCTCGCCAACCGATGCTTTTGTATCTAACACTTATCATAGTATCGATGAGTTACCACAAGGTGCCGTAGTCGGTACCGCAAGTTTACGTCGTCAATGCCAAATCAAGGCCTATCGTCCAGATTTGCAAATCAAAACCTTACGCGGTAACGTTGGCACGCGACTAAGTAAGCTTGATGCGGGCGAGTATGATGCCATTATTTTGGCAACCAGTGGTCTACAGCGTATTGAGCTTGATGCGCGTATTCGCAGTGAATTGGATATTGATATTTGCTTGCCAGCAGTTGGGCAAGGGGCGTTGGCGATTGAATGTCGCGCTGATGATGTTGAGGTGCTAAAGCTGTTGGCGCCGCTTAATGATGACAAAGCGCGTATTCGCCTCATTGCTGAGCGTGCGCTCAATCGCCATCTACAAGGCGGTTGCCAAGTACCCATTGCTGCTTATGCTGTATTACAAAAGGCAAATGCATTGGCTGCTGATAGCAAAGATAATGACAATGGTAACAACGATGCTGGCGATACCTTGTGGCTGCGCGGTCGCGTTGGTCAAGAAGATGGTAGTGAAGTGCTTAAAGCTGATAAGCATGTGACATTAACTGGCAGCCAAGCTGAACAAGAAGCACAGGCTAATCAGCATGGCATAGAGGTAGCTGACATGTTATTAGAAGCTGGCGCTGGTGAAATTTTAGCAGCAATATACAACTCTAAATAGTAGCCAGATTGAATAATATGTAACCTTTGTTGCTACCTAAAATGTAAAGGCATCGTGGTATAGATGGTTTTACATTTAACTTCACTCCATCCGCTTTTTTACGGTATGTTTATGTCTGGATCATCATCTAAGTCGACTGATTGCAATCAGTTAATGGATAAGCCATTATCATTGGCAGGAACTGTCATCAATACTCGCCCAGTAGAACGGGCAGCAGCGCTCACGCAGCATCTGCAAGCGGCAGGTTTGACCGTCGTTGATATGCCAATGCTAATGTTAGAGGCGCGAGCGACTACCGATAATGACATACTGCTGATGCGCCAATGGCTAGCAGGTAAATATCAGGCGCTTGTCATCGTTAGCCCAACGGCAGCTTCCTCAGGTTTGGCTATTTGGCAAACGCTTGAGCATGAGCGCCAAGCGTTGGCTGCAACTGATAAAAGTATAGATGAGCATTGTGATATTTTAACAGCGCCAAGTCATATTATCGCGGTCGGTGAAGCAACTGCTGCGGTGCTAAATGACGTAAAGCTACCCGTTGCTAGCTACCAAGTATTGCAGCCTACTATTGCCAATAATGAGGGCATGCTGGCAATGCCTGAGATTGAGGGATTGCAAGCAGGGGATAAGCTACTCGTGTGGCGTGGTCTTGGTGGACGTCGATTGCTGGTCGATACGCTGCAAGCGCGTGGTGTACATATCGATAGTATTGCTTGGTACGAGCGCAAAATGCCGATGGATGCCATGAGGCAATATCAGCAGTGGCTGCAAGATTTTAATACGCAGAATGCAATGAGTGGTCTCAGCGCGTCACAGCAAGCAAAACCTATTGTTATTGTGAGTAGTGGCACCGCATTTGAGCATTGGCAAAATATCGTTCAGGCGGCGGAAAAGCAAGCGATGCCAGCCAACAAAGCACTTAAACTGTCAGACTTTACTTATGTAGTATTGGGTGAGCGCTTAGCCAACATAGTCGCTGAGCAGAAACTAAGTTATTGGCGTGTGGAAGATTTGGCGCCGCAGACCATTCTTACTGCTATTAATACTCCGTGCTTATAATATTTAAAGATGTGAAACGTTTAACCTTATTAATCATGAACGGTGTGGCCTTATGCCAATGAACTCTGACTTGTTATTGAAAGACCCGTCTGCCTTGCAGCAGCGCCGGCAAGCAAATATGTTTTTATTGCGCTTGCAGTGGGTGGTTATTTTATTATTGATAGCCGCCCTATTATGGCTTTACATCAGTCAGCAGCGTTTTGAGCATACCGTCACTGAGCGTTTGCAAAGCAACGAGCAAGTGGTCAGCCGTCTAAACGAGATGGACGACCGCTTATTTGCCATGAGTCAACAGACGCTGCCTATACCTAGCACAGCTGCCAATAGTCAAGCTCAAAACCAGCTTGATCTATTACGTATTCAGATACAAGCTGCTGACAGACTGTTGGCGGACAGTAATAACAGTGCCGCCATTGAATTGTTACAAGGATTACATTGGCAGCTTTCACAAAATAGTAATGAGATTGCGCCTGCGCTAACCGTTGTTATTAAGCAAAGTTTGGTAAAAGATATCGAACGTTTGAAAGCAAGGAGTGCGCAGCCAAGCCCATGGCAGTTGCAAAATTTTGCCATTCAAAATATTCAAGATTTTTTATATCGGCATGAGCGCGCTGTTCATATTGAGACCAGCGTTAATGCTGATGGCTCACAAAATAATACAGCGAAGAGTCAATCTGCTAATAATAGCAATTTAACGCGTAGGCAATTGACGATTCACGAAGTCATCATGACTTTAAACCTAGCAAGTCAGGCAAGTAATATGCATGACCGTGAGCAGCTGGTGATGTATTTAAATCAAGCGCGTAAGCAGCTGCAAACGCTTGTATCTAAGCAAGTAGCACAGCCTGCTAATGACAGCAAACCAGAGACTGATGAGCATGAGTTACAAACCAAAACTGCTCCTAAAAATATTGCAGAAGTCATAGAGAGTCTGGATCGACTGGTTGCCAATGCACCAAAGACATCACCATTACTAACCTCGCAGATTTTGAATAAGCCGCAACGTTAATGCCCTACTGATTTAGGTAGTGGCATTGAAGATTCTAAAAATATGAGACAGGCAATTATGGAAGCTCTTAACCAAAACTCTATTCTTAACAATTCAGATAATCATCGTCCTGAAGCGTTATCGCATTATCCGATCATTCATCAGCAGCCGATTCACTGGGGTGAAATGGATGCCTTTAATCACTTAAATAATGTGGTGTATTACCGCTATGCGGAGTCAGCCCGTATTGGTTATCTACAGGCGCTTGGTATGTTTGATGGTAATATGGTCACGGTATTGGCACAATCAAGCTGTCAGTATCTACGCCCAGTGACGTACCCTGACACCTTATTATTAGGCGTACGTTGTCAGCGTTTAGGTACGACCAGTATTATAATGGAGTACAGCTATTATAGTACGGCACAAGATGCCATCGTTGCGACCGCTGAGGCAGTTATAGTACGCTTAGATAGCAATGGTCAAGATAAAAAGCCATGGACTGATAAAGAGCGCGAGCAGCTTTTGGCATTAGAAACGACATTTGGGCATACCCCAAGAGTCTAAGTATGGCGTTTTGTCATTAAGCTTTGAACAAATAATAAAAAGGGCGCCCCAACCTCAGTTGATACGCCCTTTTTATGGATTATAAGTTTTTAATGCTTAACGAAGCCTATTAATCTTGCTTTGGTGCATGGATAAAATCAACCACGTTCAAGTCAAAACCTGATAAAGCATGGAATTTCATCGGTGATGACAATAGGCGCATATCACGTACCCCTAGATGGCGTAGTATCTGCGCGCCAACACCAATGCTGCGATACGGTTGCTGTGTGATGGTAGACAAAGCTTCATTTAATGCCGCTTTATCTAAGGCATCGCCCAAGTCAGTCGGCTCATGATTGCCAATCCAAACCAAAACACCGCGCTCTGATGCGCTAATCTCTTCCAGTGCTGAGCGCACGCTCCAGCCGCTACGCCCAGTGGTATCGTTTTTGGCTGCAAATAAATCACGTAGAGGATGAAAGCCATGAACACGAACGGTGCTAACACCTTGGCTCACATCGCCTTTTACCAAGGCTAAATGGGTTTCAGTAGCACCGAACTCACGGAAACGATGTAAGGTAAAGGTACCATACTCGGTTTCAAACGGATGCGATGCAGTCTCTTCAACTGTTTGCTCATTGGCAATACGGTAGTTAATCAAATCCGCAATCGTACCAATTTTTAGGTCATGTTCTTTTGCAAATACTTCGAGATCATCACGGCGCGCCATAGTGCCATCGGCATTGATAATCTCGACAATGACCGCTGCTGGCTCAAGTCCAGCCAATCGTGCTAAGTCACAGCCAGCTTCCGTATGTCCTGCGCGGTGCAGTACGCCACCATTTTGTGCCATGATTGGGAAAATATGACCAGGCTGAACGATGTCTTCTGGCTTTGCGGAAGAGAAGACGGCTGCTTGAATGGTACGAGCACGGTCAGCGGCTGAAATACCTGTAGTTACGCCTTCAGCAGCTTCAATAGAAACGGTAAAGTTGGTACTAAATTTCGCTTCATTACGATCTGACATCAGTGGCAGTGCCAATTGCTGACAACGAGCTTGTGATAAAGTTAGACAGACCAAGCCACGCGCATGGGTAATCATAAAGTTGACATCATCAGGGCGTACATGAGTCGCTGCCATAATGATATCACCTTCATTTTCGCGATCTTCGTCATCCATCAAGATGACCATTTTACCTGCACGAATATCTTCGATAATCTCAGGAATCGTATTTAAACTCATAGGATGTCTCAACATTTATTATATATAGATAGGTGTGATTTAGGATATAAAGCGTTATCTGCCTATTGTAGCAGTAGATTGCTCCAAGTGCTGTGGTGGCAAAGCAAAGCTTGCTGTGCTCAAAACAATAGATGATAAAAAATCGCTCAATTGACTTATATATCATTATAAGGACATTTTAACGCTTTTCACCCCTACGTGCTGCTTCATCTTCTATCTATCTCAATTAGTTATAGTCAGGTCTAGATAGAAAAGAGTCGTTAGTCATTACTAGCCGCCTGACTTTTTAACCAATCAACAAACTGCTTACTATGCTGCTCACGCTGATTGTCCGCAAACTCATAAAAGCGCGTACCTATTAAATTGTCTGGTAAGTAGCTTTGCGCATAATAATGATTGGGATAATTGTGCGGATAGACATAATCTTGACCATAGCCTTGAGTACGCATCAGCTTAGTCACGCCGTTACGCAAATGGAGCGGTACAGGTGAGGCGTCCTTTTCTGCCAAGCTCATCGCGGCATTGATAGCGTTGTAAGTACTGTTGCTCTTTGCGCTGGTTGCCAGATATACCACGACTTGCCCCAATATAATACGTGCCTCCGGCATACCGATGGATTGGACACTACGTAGGGCAGCATCAGCAAGAAGTAAGGCGTTGGGATTGGCATTGCCAATGTCTTCACTGGCCAAAATCACTAAACGGCGAGCAATAAAATCAGCAGGCTCACCGCCAACGAGCATCCGCGCCATCCAGTATAGTGCTGCGTCAGGGTCGGAGCCGCGTACTGATTTTATCATGGCAGAAATGATGTCATAGTGCTGCTCGCCATCTTTATCGTAGCGTACGAGTGCCGTCTGGGCGACCCGAGCCACTAAGGCATCATCGATGATGAGCGGTGATTGCTGAGTATCAGCCGTTTGAATCGCCAGCTCTAATAAATTAAGGGCTTTTCTTGCATCACCATGTGCCAATTGGCTAATCGTATCTTGTGCCTGCAAATCGACCGATAAGTTTCTCAGTATATTATCTTTTAAAAGTGCCCGCTGTAACACTGCACTGATTTGCTCAGGCGTTAAAGGCTCCAAGCGATACACTTGGCAACGTGATAACAGCGCATTGTTGACGCTAAAAGAAGGGTTTTCGGTGGTTGCACCAATCAAGGTGATATCACCAGATTCTACTGCGCCAAGTAGCGCATCTTGCTGGGCTTTATTAAACCGATGAATCTCATCGATAAAGACCACAGGCGATTCAAAACTTAATGAATCCTTATTATCTAATACCTCGCGCAACTGTTTAACCCCAGTATTTAAAGCAGATAGCGCATGGAAGGGTCGTCCAACGGCATCCGCCAACAGCATAGCGATGGTTGTTTTGCCAATACCTGCTTCTCCATGCAAAATAATAGACGGCAGATGTCCCTGCTCAACCAACCGTCGTAACGGTGCACCCGCTGCTAACAGGTGCTCTTGACCAATAATAGCGTCAAGTGTGGCAGGGCGCATGCGCTGGGCGAGGGGTGTATCAGCATGAAAATTAGGCGGCATAAAATTCTCTATATTTTCTATTATTTAAGGGTTTTTATTATAAAATTGAGTAGTGACTTATGAGCGATAGCATCGAATTGTGACTTTATACTTCAGTCTTTGTTATGCATAAATAGTATAAAGGCTAGGCTAACGCAGATTTACGTTAATAAAAGTCAACTAAATGTACAGCTTATGTCTTTAATGCTTTATTTATCAGTATTTTATCCCTATTAAGGCACTAACTTACTCTATAAGCATAATATCTTACCTATAAAGGATAATAGTAATAATGTCGCAGTCGATTTTTAAGCGTCTATTGAATCGTAACGTTGTATCTGCTAATTCGGTAACTGCTAAAGCTGCTAAAGCTGCTAAAGCTGCTAAACGGCAAGCACGCTCTCTCACTGACGGTGAAATTAGGCTAGCACATTCAGTCTTCGGTGATAGCCTCAGGCTTGATGACATTAAGCTTAAAACTGCCTGGTGGGTAATCAAGCATTATGCCGTGAGTCCTAATGGTCATATTTATTTTCATCCAGCAGATTGGATAGATGATTTTAGTCAGGCTACTTTGGGTAAACAAAGTTGGCTGATACATGAGCTGACACACGTTTGGCAGTTGCAACACGGCTTAAAAGTGGTACGCGGTGCTCTTATCGATCGTCGCTATGACTATGTATTGAAGACCAACAAGTCTTTTTTTAAATACGGGATTGAGCAGCAAGCTCGCATGGTGCAAGACTATTTTATACGTCGTCAGCGCGGACAGGACTGTCAGGATTTGGCAGGCTGTATTCCCTTTTTAGAGGTGCAATCGATAGATGAGAATGAGCTTAGCAGCTTATATCATGATTGATACTGACATTTAATCTTTCTAAGACAATATGATATTTTGCTTTTAACACAGGATACAAATTCAGATGTTTAAATTTTTGCTAGCAAAGCCGAAGAGTGGTGCTTATGGCGACCTTGTTAATAAAGGCATCGGGCGTCCACAGCAATCGAAGACATTACTTGCAGCGGCATTGGGTAGCATTTTATTATTGAGCGGTTGTCAGCAGCAAGCAGAAGACAATGTTGCAGATAAGAGCCAAACCAGTGAGCAGACGAGCGCTGAAGACAGCCAACCTATGGCGCAGAGTGACTCGGCTGCGGCACGTATAGAGCAGTTTCAGCCTTTATATGTTGCACAGTTCCAAAGATTGCAGGGGCGCCTGCAAGCAGAGTATGAGTCACTACAAGCTGCTGATGCCTCAGATAGTGTAAACTCCTTATTAGTCGATGGGGCAGAAGCAGACGTTAATATTGCTGATTCTGACACTACTGAAACTGGCGATAATCAGCCAAATAAGAGCAATCAAGCTTCTACAGCCACCACGTCACAACCAGTAGAAGATAGGGCAGTAGATGTGGCAAGCGGCGAAGTTGCTGATGTTAATGCTGACATAAGTACTGAAATTAATACTAATACTGAAGTCGGCGAACGTGATTTGACGGTGTTAAAGCGTATCAGCTTAGAGCCGCGTAAGCCTGTTCTATTGACTGAAGAGCAAATTGTCGAGCGTTATGAGCAGGCGATGGAAGCACTTTATCAGTCAGCGACTACGCCGTTAAGTGAAGAAAATATTGATACGTTGATTAATATCGCAACCTTAGTGCCACAGCTTTTTGAAGATGCAGAAATTGCTGGTAGAGTCAGTGCTAAAAGCCCTGCATTAGCACGCTTGATTATTCAGCATCAAGTTTGGGAGCAGATAGAAGCCCAGCAAGTACTTGATATGCAGAAAATGAAACAAAACCAACAGCAAGAATTTGAGATGTTGATGGCGAAATTCAACGAAACCATTGAAGATTATGACGAACAAATCGCTAAATATGAGCAAACGTTAAAAGAATTTAAGTAATCCTTTAAATCTAGTCATAAAAAAATCTCGCACATGGCGAGATTTTTTTATGTATTCTTAATAACTATTTACGGTCTTCAACTTTAACGAAATCGCGATGCGTCTCACCAGTATATAACTGACGTGGACGACCGATTTTGAACGGTGTGCTGTGCATCTCAAGCCAATGGCTGATCCAACCAGATGTACGAGCCAATGAGAAGATGACAGTAAACATTGACGTTGGGATTCCGATGGCTTTTAAGATAATACCAGAGTAAAAGTCAACGTTTGGATACAGGTTACGCTCAACGAAGAACGGGTCTTCTAAAGCAATTTTCTCAAGCGCCATTGCAAGCTCAAGCTTAGGATCATTGATACCCAATGCGCCTAATACTTCATCACAAGTTTCTTTCATCACTTGTGCACGTGGGTCGAAGTTTTTGTAAACACGGTGACCGAAGCCCATCAGTTTCACTTCACGGCTTTTTACTTTTTCCATGAACTCAGGCACGTTTTCGACCGTACCGATTTCATCTAGCATCTCAAGTACCGCTTCGTTAGCGCCACCATGCGATGGTCCCCAAAGTGCTGCGATACCAGCAGCGATACAAGCGTATGGGTTTGCGCCAGTAGAGCCAGCTAAACGTACGGTAGACGTTGAAGCGTTTTGCTCATGGTCAGCATGCAAAGTAAAGATTTTGTCCATGGCGCGAGTGATAACGTCATTGGTTTTATAATCAACATCAGCAGGCGTGGCAAACATCATGTATAAGAAGTTTTCCGCATAATTGAAATCATTACGTGGATACATGAACGGTTCGCCTTTTGAGTATTTATAACTCATAGCGGCAAGCGTTGGCATTTTAGCGATCAGACGAATGGCTGTAATCTCACGATGTTCTTCGTTGCTGACATCTAGATTTTCATGATAGAACGCTGATAAAGCACCAACGACACCAACCATAATCGCCATTGGATGCGCATCACGGCGGAAGCCTTCAAAGAACTTACGTAATTGGTCATGAACGCCCATATGCTTACGAATTTTCTCAAAGAAATCGACTTTTTGTTCAGCATTAGGCAGATCACCATGAATCAGCGCATAAGCTACTTCTAAATATTCTGCATTGTTTGCTAACTGGTCGATAGGGTAGCCGCGATGCAATAGTTCGCCTTTACCGCCATCAATGAAGGTAATTTTTGATTCGACAGGCGCTGTTGCCATAAAGCCTGGATCATAAGTCCAGTAACCAGCTTTTTGGAAAGCAGCAACCTCGATTACTGACGGCCCTAAAGTGCCTTCAATAATAGGAAGTTGGTAATCCTTACCATCTACGGTCAATGTGGCTTGATTATCAGCCATAATTTAATCTCCATTGTTTTAACTTGTTAGAATAAAGTAGAGACGCATACCCTCGCGTCATAAATGATCAAAATGAATGTGAGCCATTTAATATGCAGGCTATATTAGCAGTTATTGCTTAAGTTTTGAAAAGACTTTTACCAGTCAGCCCCATATTAGACGTGCGCTAATAGTGGTTATCGTCTGTAAACTTTGTATCAAAATATGTCTAACAGGTAATTTGACTGTAAACTATCTTATTTTTGATAACGTAATGATTCGTATTAATGCTCTAATAATAGAGCATCTCTAGCCAAATATCTGGCTTGGGTAATTTCTGTTATTGACTATAAAACAGACAGAGCATCATTAACCGACGAAACCATTTGGGTATATAGCTCATTAAGACTGAGTAATACTAATGAATTCATATTGCAAATAGCTAGTTTTTTGTTAATTAATCTCTAATAACCACTATTTAGGGGATAAATTTGTAATTAGAGGCCAGTCATTTTATAATTAGAGGGATTTAACTGGCACTATCTTTGCGCAAATTGATGGCTTGTCTTAACCAAGTAGCTAATAAGCTTTATTATACTCATACTTTGTTACGATTGAACGAGCCTTTATAGACTAAAACTAAGCATATCGCTTGAATGTTTTTGTTAATTGTTCTATTTTTAAACAGCTGACAGTGAAGTTTATCTTAACAAAAAGGATAATACGGAGATGACGCTATGGCGTTATCTTTTTTTGTTAATGGCAATAGTAAAAATAGAATAGTTAATCAATGTATCCTATGTTTGGTTTTATGGTCTGTAAATATGTAGATAGCTTGTTTTTGAAAGGGTGTATTGGTTCAATGAGCGATGACTAAGTGCCATAAAGGTCATAAAGACTATGTCACGCATTGCTGCCTGTCAGATTTCGCGCAAATTAAACGACGTCAGCTAGCCCTTCCTTACCTTATTCGTCTTGTGTGGTGCTCAGGGTATTTGGCAGATGATTGCCAAATCATAAGTAACTACCAGACATAACCGCAAAAAGGATGCCCGCTGTGAAAAGCAACCGACCTATTGATCTGCCCTTAAGCCAAGTGATTAGCGTGAACCGCTCACCGATTGCAATAGCTTCAATTCTGCATCGTATCTCTGGCATTATTTTATTTTTACTTATTCCAGTCATGCTGTGGTTATTACAGAATTCTTTGGCATCGCCTGAGAGTTTCGAAACCGTGTTTGACAATGTCCTTGTGCGCTTTTTGGCGTGGATTTTTGTCGCTGCTATCGCTTATCACTTCGTGATGGGCATGAAGCATTTATTTGCTGATATGGGCATGAACGAAGAGCTGAAATCTGGCCGTGCCGCCTCTATGATCAGCTTTGTAATTGCAGCGATTTTAATTGTCGCGTCATTTGTATGGGTGATGTTCTAATGAAAAATGATTCAGGAATCAAAAGCGCAACCAGTCTAACCGGCTCAGGCTCACGTGATTGGATTATCCAGCGTATTAGTGCTGTGGTATTGGCCGTTTACAGTGTGGTGTTATTGGGCTTCTTTTTGACCCATGGCGAAGTCACATATATTGAGTGGTCAAGCTTTATGACTAGCCTACCGATGCGTCTATTTAGCTTGGTGGCGGTTTTAGCCCTTGCGGGTCACGCATGGATTGGCATGTGGACCGTATTTACTGACTATATCACCACAGGCAAGCTGGGCGCGAGCGCAGCTGGTCTACGTTTGGTATTACAGGCCTTAATGATTATTGCCGTTTTAGTATTTTTATTCTGGGGCATCATGATTTTTTGGGGTAACGGCTTCGGTGTCGTTGCTGTTTAACTCTCAGATAGATATGCACATTTCAGTAAGTGGTTGAAGGCGGCTTGAATATCCAGTTTTGTACAAATTTATCATTTATATTCGTGCTTTGAATCCATGATTCAGCTCGGAGTATATGACTGGTTAAGCAGTCCTTGTATTTACTTCGCAAGTATTAACAGGCATTAGGAAAACCGTAATGGCAACTAGACAAGACAATACCATTAGCAATATCAAAACCCTAAACTATGACGCAGTCATCGTTGGTGGTGGCGGTTCAGGTATGCGTGCATCATTGCACTTAGCTGAAGCCGGCATGAAGGTTGCAGTATTGACCAAAGTATTCCCAACCCGCTCGCACACTGTTGCAGCCCAAGGCGGTATTGGTGCAAGTCTCGGTAACATGAGCAACGATAACTGGCATTTCCACTTTTATGATACCGTTAAAGGGTCAGACTGGTTGGGTGACCAAGACGCGATTGAGTACATGTGCCGTGAAGCGCCAAAAGTGGTGTATGAGCTTGAGCACATGGGCATGCCGTTTGACCGTAATGAAGATGGTACGATTTATCAACGTCCATTTGGTGGTCATACCTCAAACTATGGCGAAAAAGCCGTACAACGTGCGTGTGCTGCTGCTGACCGTACCGGTCATGCGCTACTACATACCTTATATCAGAAAAACCTACAGCAAGGTACTGAGTTCTTTATCGAGTGGATTGCACTTGATTTGATCAAAGATGACGCTGGAAATATCAATGGCGTTATCGCGATTGAACAAGAAACTGGTACGGTTGCTGTATTCCAGTCACCAATCACGGTATTGGCGACGGGCGGTGCTGGTCGTATCTTTGCAGCATCTACCAATGCTTATATCAATACTGGCGACGGTATTGGCATGGCAGTTCGTGCTGGTATTCCATTGCAAGATATGGAGTTTTGGCAGTTCCACCCAACCGGCGTTCATGGTGCAGGTGTACTATTGACTGAAGGTTGCCGCGGTGAAGGCGCCATCTTACGTAATAAAGATGGCGAAGCGTTCATGGAGCGTTATGCGCCAACGGTTAAAGACTTGGCACCACGTGATTTGGTTTCTCGTTCTATGGACCAAGAAATCAAAGAAGGTCGTGGTTGTGGTCCAAATGCTGACCATATCGTCATGGATATGACACATCTAGGCGTTGAAACCATCATGAAGCGTCTGCCTTCAGTATTCGAGATTGGTAAAAACTTTGCCAACGTCGATATTACTAAAGAGCCAATTCCTGTTATCCCAACCATTCATTATATGATGGGTGGTATTCCAACCACGATTCATGGTCAAGTGATTGTACCGGATCTAGAAGCGGGTACGGATGAAGACGGTCTATATACCAAAGGCAACGTGATTAAAGGTCTTTATGCGATTGGTGAATGTGCGTGCGTAAGTGTCCACGGTGCCAACCGTTTAGGTACCAACTCACTACTAGATCTATTGGTATTTGGTCGTGCGGCAGGTAAGCATATCGTTGATGAGTTCCATCATGCTGACCATAACTATAAGCCACTTGATCCTCGTGTCCTTGATTATACGGTTGGTCGTTTAAACAAGCTGCAACAGTCAACCTCAGGCTACAATGCGCAAGACGTTGCCGATGAGATTCGTGCAACCATGCAAACGCATGCCAGTGTATTCCGTACACAAGCGATGATGGACGAAGGCGTTGCAAAAATCTTAGCGCTAGGCGAGAAGATTGAGCAGATTCATTTGGCTGATAAATCACAAGTCTTTAACACTGCCCGTATTGAAGCCTTTGAAGTGGGCAATCTTTATGAAGTAGCGAAAGCGACGATGATATCGGCGGCCCAGCGTCATGAAAGCCGCGGCGCGCACAGTGTGTCTGATTATGATCGTCCTGAAGATGATGAGTACGCACCAAATGGTCGTAACGATAACGATTGGATGAAGCATACCTTATGGTATTCTGAAGGCAATAAGATTATCTATAAGCCAGTTCGTAAAATACCATTGACGGTTGACTATATCGAGCCAAAGGTTCGCGTCTACTAATTCTAGACAGCGTGCGTCTGATGTCTATAGACAGCACGAGTGTTTTATCCTTTATTCATTTATTAAAAAGGTGAGCGCCAGCTACATGCTCATACCAGCGCCCTATTAATCTGTAATGCTACTTATCAGTACAGATTAATAGGCAGCGCGACTATGGAGCAATCTTTGTATGCCCGCCATCACCTAAGTGTGGAGTTTAGCATTATGAGCCGAGGTACTCGCACCATCGAAATCTATCGCTACGATCCTGATCTGGACGCAGCGCCGCGCATGCAAACTTATACGATTGAGCTATTAGATTCAGATCGTATGTTGCTTGACGTATTATTACGCCTAAAAAAGCAAGATGAAACACTGACCTTCCGTCGCTCATGCCGTGAAGGCATTTGTGGTTCTGATGGCATGAACATCAATGGTAAAAATGGCTTGGCATGTCTTATTAACATGAACACTTTGCCAGAAAAAGTAACCGTACGCCCATTACCAGGTCTGCCAGTGGTTCGTGATTTGGTCGTTGATATGAACCAATTCTACGAGCAATACGAAAAAGTACACCCATTCTTAATCAATGATCAGCCAGCGCCTGCGACTGAGCGCTTGCAGTCACCTGAACAACGTGACAAGCTAAATGGTTTGTATGAGTGTATTTTATGTGCTTGCTGCTCAACCAGCTGCCCATCATTCTGGTGGAACCCTGATAAGTTCTTAGGACCATCAGCACTACTACATGCTAACCGTTTTGTTTCGGACAGTCGTGATACCGATACACGTGCGCGTCTGGCTCGTTTAGACGATCCATTCAGCTTATTTCGTTGCCGAGGTATCATGAACTGCGTATCAGTATGTCCGAAAGGCTTGAATCCAACCAAAGCCATCGGTCATCTGCGTAATTTGTTGATGGATCAAGCAGGTTAATATACCTTTTAGCGTCAATTAGCTTTATAATAGCGCTATAAAAAACACCACCTGAAATAAGGTGGTGTTTTTTATTCGTTAAAATAAGCAAAACAGTAGCGTATCAGTGCTTGGTCAGCTGTTTTAGGCAAATACTTGGTTTTACATCAGAACATCCCTGACAAGTAAGGCGATATTAACAATACGTTGCTCATATGTAAGACAACCTGTTATCTGCTCCGTCTGCCTATATAATTATAAATAGTAATGACTAAGCATGAAAAATGCTTGGTTATTACAAGATTATAGGGGTGAATGACGATGATAGAAGGTATATAATACCAAAGTTATAATCAAAGCTTGGCAACAAGGTATTAATAGTCGGAATGTCAATCAAATATGAGTTGCTCAAATTGATACTAGATATTCATTATGTAAATACCTAGTATTGAACAAACAAACTATGGGCGCTAAGACGGCCATGTTACGATATATGGCAGTGTATTGTTTGTCAAAAATTATTGAAAAGTGACCATAGCAAGTTTTTTCAGCGACGATGGCCCATAAAAAAGCCAGCTGAATAAAAATTTTGACAAAAGCCAGAGTTAAAGGTTTGGTTATAACTATTAGAATTATATATAAATTAATGTTTTGAGACGAGCAACATCAGAAGACTGGACGTTCACAAATAATGTTAATGATGTGCTACATCAAATGCTCGACTATAGCTATCTGCTAAAAAAATATTGGTTAAAACAGATATTCGTTAGACAGGCTATAAAGCCGATAGTATTCAACAGATTTCACAATAATAAGCACGATTCCATTCATTTATCTATCAAATAGACGATTATTATGAATAGTATAACTAAAGAAGCAGCGAGCGTAGATCAAACAGAATTGGCCGCTGATAACGCCAATTATATTGAAATTCTCTACGAGCAGTATCTAGATGACGCTAGTAGTGTTAGCAGCGATTGGCAGACGTATTTTGAACAATACAAGTCACCAAACGACGAGCCGCACAATGCTATTAAAGACCAGTTTTTATTATTAGCGCGTAATCAGACAGCTAATAAAGTCAGTGCTGATAGCAGTAGCTCGACTACTACCCATAGCAACAACGTTGGTGATAACAAGCAAATGGGTGTGCAGCAGCTCATCTCAGCTTACCGTCGTCGCGGTCATCGCCGTGCGCAGTTAGACCCATTAAACCTACATCCTCGCGCGGCAGTAGAGGATTTAACTCTTGCGTATCTCAATCTTTCTGAAGCAGACTTAGACACAGTATTCCCTACTGGCGATTTAAATATTGGTAAAAGCGAAGCCACGCTA
>NZ_DATIRM010000313.1:0-5175 GCF_035469765.1 Psychrobacter sp. | reverse complement strand
CAACTAGACCGTTAAAGGCTTTTTCTTTACCGCCGCGATACTCTTCAACCATCACTGTATTTTTAGCGATGACTTCTTCAACGATGGCCTTGATAGCACCGGTATCCGTTTCTTGCTTAAGCCCTTTTTCTTCGATAATTTTATCTGCCGCGTCATCAGCATCGCCGCCTTCGCGCTCATATAAGGCGCTAAAGACTTTCTTAGCCAATTTTCCAGACAAGGTATCGTCTTTGATGCGGGCTAGCATGCCAGCCAATTGCTTGGCGCTGATAGGGGAGTCGGTAATCTCTTTATCATCTTTGTTCAGCGCACCAAGTAAATCACCCATGACCCAGTTAGCCGCCATTTTGGCATCTGCTTGCCCAACTTCTGCGACCACAGCTTCAAAGTAATCGGCAATTTGACGGCTACCAGTCAAGATACGAGCGTCATATTCTGATAGTCCAAGCGCTTCTTCAAAACGTGCGCGACGGGTAACTGGTAATTCAGGCATAGCTGCACGAATGCTATCAACCGTATGCTGCTCGATACGCACAGGTAGCAAGTCAGGATCAGGGAAGTAGCGATAGTCGTTGGCATCTTCTTTAGTACGCATAACACGAGTTTCGTCGCGCTCGGGATCATAAAGCATCGTTGCTTGCACGACTTTACCGCCATCCTCTAAGATATCGATTTGACGCTCGATTTCGCGATTGATGGCACGCTCGATGAAGCGGAATGAGTTGAGGTTCTTAAGCTCAGTACGCGTACCCAACTCAGCACCAGGCTTACGGATAGAGACGTTACAGTCACAGCGGAATGAGCCTTCAGCCATGATAGCGTCTGAGATACCGAGCCAAGTCACCAGTTGATGAATGGCTTTGATATAAGCAAGGGCTTCATGAGCTGAGCGCATGTCAGGCTCAGAGACGATTTCGATCAATGGTGTACCAGCGCGGTTTAGATCGACGCCAGTCATACCATCGACGGCATCGTGTACTGATTTACCTGCATCTTCTTCTAAATGCGCGCGGGTAATGCCCATGCGTTTAGGGTATTCGTTCTTTTCACCTTCATTGACCACAACATCAATATAGCCTTCACCAACGATAGGATTTGCCATTTGAGTGATTTGATAGCCTTTTGGCAAATCAGGATAGAAGTAGTTTTTTCGGTCAAAAGTATTGAATAAACCAAGCTCAGCATTGACGCCGATACCGAATTTTAGCGCACGATCAACCACACCGGCATTTAGAACTGGCAAAACACCCGGCAGACCTAAATCTACGATACTGGCTTGGCTGTTTGGCTCGTGACCAAAGTCAGTCGGTGCGCTAGAGAATATCTTACTTTCTGTGTTCAGCTGGCAGTGAATCTCGATACCGATGACCACTTCATAACCATCGACGAACAGCTCTTTACGAACATCATGTTTGCGAACGGCATTATTATCAGTAGTAGTTGCTGTGTTCATTATACCGTCTCCTTCGCGATGGTAGAGTGTTGCAAATGATGATCTGTATGCTGCTGGAATAAATGAGCAGTAGAGAGCAATTTGCTCTCACACCAATACTGACCAATCAATTGCAAACCAATAGGCAAGCCTGCTGAGGTTAAGCCAACTGGCTGGCTAAGCGCAGGTAGACCCGCTAAGTTGACACCAATGGTATAAACATCACCCAAATACAGCGTCGCAGAGTCAAGGTCTTCACCAAGCTTATAGGCAGCTGTAGGAGCGGTTGGACTGGCGATAACATCACAGTTAGCAAAAGCATCTTCGAAGTCTTTGACGATGATACGGCGCACCTTTTGAGCCTTAGTATAATAGGCATCAAAGTAACCAGCAGATAGTGCATAAGTACCTGATAAAATACGGCGCTGTACTTCAGGACCAAAGCCCTCAGAACGTGAGCGCGTATATAAATCAATCAAGTCTTTTGGATTTTCACAACGATACCCAAAGCGTACGCCATCGAAGCGTGATAGGTTCGATGATGCTTCAGCCGGTGCTAGCATATAGTAAGTAGCAAGGGTAATCTCTGGATCAGTGATTGTCACCTCTACAATGGTTGCGCCAAGCTCTTCGTATTTCTTTAACGCTGCCCGCGCTGCTTGTTCGACTTCAGCATCAAGTCCTTTACTAAAGTATTCTTTAGCAACACCAATACGTAAACCGGCAAAGGGTTTATCACCAGCGCTGGCTGCTGCATTATGTAAGTCTTGTACATAATCAGGCATATCGTATTTGATAGAAGTGGCATCGCGTGGGTCATGACCAATCATCGGTTGCAGCAAGTACGCGCAATCCATAGCACTGCGACCCATACTACCGGCTTGATCAAGGCTTGAGGCATAAGCAATCATACCGAAGCGAGAGACACGACCATAAGTGGGTTTGATACCGGTCAAGCCGCAAAATGAGGCAGGTTGACGAATCGAGCCACCCGTATCACTGCCGGTCGCAACTGGTACAAAGCCCGCTGCAACAGCCGCTGCACTACCACCCGATGAGCCACCAGGCACGTGTTCTATGTTCCAAGGGTTGTGTACCGCACCGTAATATGAGCTTTCATTGTCTGAGCCCATGGCAAACTCATCCATATTAAGCTTACCAAGGCTGATCATGCCCGCTTTATCAATGTTAGTGACGATGGTTGCATCATAAGGAGAGATAAAGTTATGTAGCATCTTAGAGCCGCAGGTGGTCAATACGCCTTGGGTACAAAAAATATCTTTATGTGCCATGGGTACGCCAAGTAATGGGCGCTTATCACCTTGTACACGCATCTCGTCCGCCGCTTGTGCTTGCGCGCGCGCCGTCTCAGAAGTATGGGTGATAAAGCTATTAACTTTACCATCAAGGGCGTTGATACGTTTGATATAGTGGTCAGTCAGCTCAAGGCTGCTAAATTGTTTGTCTTGCAAGCCGGTAATAAGCTGCTGGGTACTTAATAAATGAAGTTCAGACATAAGGTGTCGTCCGTCAAAATGTGAATAGCATAAATGTATAGGAGGTTAAAATAAAACAGCGACCGCTCTTATTCGATCACTTGCGGTACCAGATACAAGCCATCTTCTATGGCAGGGGCGACCGATTGATTGCGCTCGCGGTTGATATCATGTTTGGCAACATCAGCTCGCAATTCTTGGCAAGCTTCATGAATATTTGATAAAGGTTTGATATCGGTTGTATCGACATTACCGAGGATATCCATCATCTTTAATATTTTAGTGATATCAGCAGCGTAGCTATCGGCAGTATTTTCATCGACACCTAAACGGGCAAGGTTGGCAACTTCTAGGATTTCTTCACGGCTGACATGGTTGTCAGACGTTAATGGTTGCTGTGACATAGTGTCTCCAGTTACGGACAGTTTTTGTTAGAGTAAGGTGTGGCTAAAAAGGTAAGCACTCAAAGCAGGGCCTTAGCCCAAAATGTAGGTATATAGTGGGGTTATTATAAAGCATCTGACCCAAGTTTACAGAGCATGACGCTTGATTGCTGCACAAACTTTACCAAGATTGAACGTTTTGCAAATTTGACTGGGCAGTTAGGGCTTGATGAGCAATTGCTGACCATTCACTGATGAAATACGTTACAGTAGGCAGCTACTACTGAGTAAACTCATCAGTAAGCTATTTATTAAAATCATTGCATAGCTGGAACGTCTTGTTAGTTGTTGAATTAGATGGTGTTTCATTAAATGGGGTGGTGTAGTCTACCATTTCAAACTTTGTAACAACTTTTAAGGCTTAAGCGCAAAATCCTAGCGTACTGATGCAAATATCTGTGTTTTTTTTGAGCCAAGTCGGTATAATTTAGCTCAGTTTTTTTCATTTCATCATTATTGCTTCGGTTTGACTTGTTGCGATGATAAACTCTCGCGATGAGTAATACGACCTACTCAACACTGACGAGTAAAACCTCAGTCAATCTCATTCGCCTCATTCGCCTTATTTGTAATACGCTGGATATATTAGTCATGAACCTGTTTGGATTTTTATCAAATAATATCGCAATCGACCTCGGTACTGCGAACACTCTTATTTTTATTCCTGGTAAAGGCGTGGTGCTCGATGAGCCTACGGTGGTTGCGCTTCGAAGTAATCGCACACAGAATCCTACCGTTGCTGCTGTTGGTATTGATGCCAAGCAGATGCTGGGTCGTACGCCTTCCAATATTACGGCTATCCGCCCATTAAAAGACGGTGTGATTGCTGACTTTGAAGTGACGCAAAAAATGCTTAAGCATTTTATCGCTAAGGTAAAAGCTAAGCGTTTTATGGCACAGCCTAATGTGGTGGTTTGCGTTCCTTGTAAGTCTACCCTTGTGGAGCGCAAAGCGATTCGCGAAGCGGTATCATCAGCGGGCGCGAGTAAAGTATTATTGCTAGAAGAGCCAATGGCTGCGGCTATTGGTGCAGGCCTGCCAGTGCATGAAGCCAGTGGTTCAATGGTCGTTGATATCGGTGGCGGTACGACTGAGATTGCAGTTATCGCGCTATCTGGTTGCGTCTATGCTGAATCGATTCGTATCGGTGGCGATATGTTTGATGAAGCCATCATTACACACGTACGCCGTACGCATGGTTGTGTGATTGGCGAGACCACGGCTGAGCGCATCAAAAAAGAAGTCGGCTCTGCATTGAATGAAGACAGCCAGCTAGAAGTAGAAGTTCGTGGTCGTAGCATGGCAGAAGGCGTACCAAAAACCTTTATTGTAAAATCAGAAGAAGTACAAAAAGCATTGGCCGATCCATTAAGCGGTATCGTCAGTGCTGTAAAAGTAGCACTCGAGCAGACACCGCCAGAGTTGTCATCAGACATTGCTGAGCGCGGTATTGTCTTGACGGGTGGTGGCGCGTTATTACGTGACTTAGACAAGCTCATCTCACGAGAGACTGGTTTGCCAGTGACTGTAGCAGAAGATCCATTAACTTGTGTTAGCCGTGGTGGCGGTATTGCCCTTGATTTTATCAATAACAAAAGCCTCAATATGATTTTTGTATAAATCATTTTTTATCAAGCATTGTCATATTGGCAATGTCAGATAAGGCTGAAGTTAACGATAAATAAATAGGTATGAGAAAGGATAGATGAACCACATTAAAGGTAGCCAATAAGGTTGCCTTTAATGTTATCAACTAAGACTACCATGGCTAGCTTTTAAGAGCGTTAAAAAATCAGCTGTATTA
>NZ_DATIRM010000312.1:0-2184 GCF_035469765.1 Psychrobacter sp. | reverse complement strand
GAACGTCTTGTCATGAGACTTCCCATTATTACAGCTTCCGGTTATGGCACTAAAATGATGGTTACCGTCTAAAATCCTATTATATTCAATCTTCCAATAAGATTTTGGACAGTAACTAATACAATATCATCGCTGATGATGCGTTTTAAACAACGCGGTATACTCTATTTTAGTGTTGCAGTAGTGAGACGGCAAATACGTCTGATTGGCTTTTTATCTTATCTATAAGTTTATAAGCTTTTATATATCAAACAGATTAACCTGCTTCTTTTTATTGCTGGAAAAACGGTATGTATTGCTATTTATTCTAAACAAATTAAGAATAATGAGTTGTTCATATCAGCGTAGCGATGTTCGGGTGTACCTATACCCTGCCTATGCCATGTTTCTTCAATAATTTGTTCATGACCTTACCTATGTTTTATAGTATCGTTTAAATATTTTGTAAAATTAAATCTATCATCGATGAAGGAATCATCTGATTAAGCCCCTTCACGGTGTTTTGCAGCCTTTTTTTAGCAATAACGTTTTTGAGTGATATTTTATGCTCTTAAACTTTGAGCCATAAGGTTGTAGATTGAGATTGTACAGCTATATTTAAACGAGATACTAGGACTGATATGCTTAATACATGCGTCAATATTGCATGGTGGCATGAATATCATAGTATCTAAAATGCACCAACACTTATTCCTGCTATTGGTATAAGGTGAGCGCGCATTTTTATGGTAAGTAGGATGGCTACAATTAGGAGACATCTATGCAGCGAATTACTTATCGTGCGAAAGCATCTGCGCGAGGGGCTAAACGCCGTATATCATATGTATTGCGTCCGTCTAAACGCTTACCAAGCACCAAAAGTAACATCGTTCCAGCTATTGCACCCATCAAAATAACACGTTTCGCCAAAACCAAGAAGTTGGCGCAAATATCTAGCATTGCTCTACTCTCACTCCCTGCTGAGAGTCTGACGACCATGAATACCCAAGTACCAGCCTATGACCATGTCATGCTGGAGAATACTTTAACTATCGCTGCGATTCCAGGTGACAGTACCTATTTTGCGACAGATGGCTTCCAACATGGCTTTGGCTACGACTTAGTACGTAGCTATGCAGACGAGCTTGGGGTAAAAGTTACTCTTAAAGCCTATGCCGATGAAGAAGCTGCGCTTAGAGCCTTACAATCAGGCGATGCTGATATGGCATTGACCACTGCCAGTACTCAATTAAAAAGCCAGCTTAACTTGTCATCTATTAATGTCAGCTGCGGCTATGATGCCAGCTTGACCAAAAATGGTTTGCATCCTAAAGTAAGTTGGACCTTTAATTCTAGCGATGATCCATTATCACAAAAAGCGAGCTATTTTTTATGTGATAGCATCAAGCTTGATCACACACAGAAACTCGCCGCTTTTTATAATCAGGATTTGTTAAAAGATGCTTACAGTCAAGACCATTTTAAAAAGACACTGACAGAGAAATTACCTGACTATCAATCGTCTTTTGAAGAGCAGGCGCGTAATTATAACCATGACTGGGAGCTGTTGGTTGCCATGGGTTATCAGGAGTCGCATTTAGATGCCAATGCGGTCTCTCCAACCGGTGTACGCGGCATTATGATGCTGACCAACAATACGGCTAAAGCAATGGGCGTTTCAGACCGCGTTGATCCTTATCAAAGTATCGGCGGCGGCGCTCGTTATTTAGAGCAGATGAAAACTGATTTTGCTAATGTACCAAAAACGGATCGTATTTGGTTTGCCCTTGCTGCTTATAATATGGGACCAAATGCCGTCAAGAGTATTCAGCGTAAATTAAGCGCCCAAGGTATTGATGATAAAAGCTGGGCTAATATCTATGCCTACTTGTCTGATAATAGAGCCTCAAATAGTCGCTATGGTCAAGCGATGCACTATGTGAGTAATATCAGAAGTTATCTTGAAACGATAAAAACCGCAACCGTTTAATCAGATATTGATACTGTGTCCCGTCCTAAAATAGATTGATGATTTTTTAATGAGCCAGATACCCTGAGTATCTGGCTTTTTACATTAAGCAGGACATGAATAACTGTCATGAACCTCAGCAGGTGTTCTCATATTCAAACTTAAATGAGGTCTAATATTGTTATAGACATAAACAGACTCATCGATCAGCTGTTTAAGCTCACTCATCGTATTGC
>NZ_DATIRM010000311.1:0-6648 GCF_035469765.1 Psychrobacter sp. | reverse complement strand
CAAGAATTGACCTGTGTGGCGCGTGATACCAAGCTAGGTACTGAAGAGATTACTGCTGATATTCCAAACGTTGGTGAAGCGGCTCTATCAAGTCTTGATGAAGCAGGTATTGTATATATAGGTGCTGAAGTTGACGCTGGTGATATTCTAGTTGGTAAAGTGACGCCAAAAGGTGAAACACAACTAACGCCAGAAGAGAAATTGCTCCGGGCTATCTTTGGTGAAAAAGCCGCTGATGTTAAAGACACGTCTCTACGTGTTCCAACGTCAAGCAAAGGTACGGTTATTGACGTTCAAGTCTTTACCCGTGATGGCGTTGAAAAAGATGCACGTGCAAGAGCGATTGAAAAATCACAGCTTGATAGCTATCGTAAAGATTTAAAAGAAGAGCTACGCATCTTTGAAGAAGCCGCTCGTGGTCGTATTGGTAATCTTTTAGATGGTCAAAAAGTCAGTGGTGGTTCTGGTCTAAAAGCTGGTACTGTTATGGCACTGGCTGATATGAAAGATATGAGCCTTGAGACCTTGCTTGATATTCAGCCGGTTGAAGAAGAAATCTCTGAGCGTCTAACGCAAATCGCCGAGTACTTAGTTGATAAGCAAAAAGATATCGATGTGAAGTTTGCTGAGAAGAAACGCAAACTAACTGCTGGTGATGACTTGCAACATGGCGTACAAAAAATCGTTAAAGTATATCTAGCGGTTAAGCGTCGTATCCAGCCTGGTGATAAAATGGCGGGTCGTCATGGTAACAAAGGTGTGGTATCGCGCATTATGCCAGTAGAAGATATGCCTTATGATGAGCATGGCAATACAGTCGACATCGTATTGAACCCGCTTGGTGTACCGTCGCGTATGAATATCGGTCAGGTACTCGAGACCCATTTGGGTATGGCGGCAAAAGGCTTGGGCGAAAAGATTGATGGCATGCTTAAATCGCAAGCAGCAATCAAAGATTTGCGTGAGTTCTTAGACAAAATCTATAACCAAGTGGGCGGTGAGCAAGTCGATCTTGATAGCTTGACTGATGATGACATCATGGCGCTAGCAGATAACTTGCGTGCTGGTGTGCCAATGGGTACGGCAGTATTCGATGGTGCAAAAGAAAGCCAAGTTAAAGACTTGCTAGAGCTTGCTGGTATGGCGCGCGATGGTCAGCAGACATTATATGATGGTCGTACAGGTCAGAAGTTTGACCGCCAAGTGACGGTCGGTTATATGTATATGCTCAAATTGAACCATTTGGTTGATGACAAAATGCATGCACGTTCAACTGGTTCATACTCACTAGTCACGCAGCAGCCGCTAGGTGGTAAAGCTCAGTTTGGTGGTCAGCGCTTCGGTGAGATGGAAGTGTGGGCACTAGAAGCTTACGGCGCGACGTATACGCTGCAAGAGATGCTGACTGTGAAGTCAGATGATGTTGAAGGCCGTACTCGTATGTACAAAAACATCGTTGATGGTGAGCAGTATATGGATCCAGGTATGCCTGAATCGTTTAATGTATTGACCAAAGAAATCAAATCACTGGGTATTAATATTGAGTTAAAACAAACCCATTAAGCATCGCTGACTGAAGCTGCTTTTAACCCAGTTTCAGTCAATTATTATCCTTAATGGTCAACCTAAAGGCAGTATGCTCATTGCTGCTGCTTTTAGTGATTTGTCTCAACCCTATTCATTGCCTTCATTCATCTCAACCGCGCTCATAATACGCTGTCAGATGATTATAAAGATAACGGAGAAGCAACTTGAAAGATTTACTCGATATCATGCAAAGCCCTACCAGCAATGGTAACCATGAGTTTGATAGCATCCAAATTACCTTGGCATCGCCTGACGTTATTAAGTCATGGTCGCATGGTGAAGTAAAAAAACCTGAAACCATTAACTACCGTACGTTCAAACCTGAACGTGATGGTCTTTTTTGTGCCAAAATTTTTGGTCCAGTAAAAGATTTTGAATGTTTATGTGGTAAATATAAGCGCCGTAAGTTCCAAGGTGTTATCTGTGAAAAATGTGGCGTTGAAGTCACTACTGCTAAAGTTCGTCGTGACCGCATGGGTCATATCGATTTAGCGAGCCCTGTTGCGCATATTTGGTTCTTAAAATCATTGCCAAGCCGCATCGGTCTATTGCTAGACATGACGCTTCGTGATATCGAACGCGTTTTGTATTTTGAAAGCTACATCGTGACTGAGCCAGGTCTGACTTCTTTAGAGAAGTATCAGCTGCTTGATGACGAAGACTACTATAAAGCCCTTGAAGAATTTGGTGATGAATTCACTGCCAAGATGGGTGCTGAAGCAGTTCAAGACCTTTTAAAAGATATTGACTTAGATTTAGAAATTGATGAGTTGCGCGAAGCGATTCCGCAAACTGGTTCTGAAACCAAGCTTAAAAAGATGTCTAAGCGTCTTAAATTATTAGAAGCATTCCGTGATTCTAATAACAAGCCTGAGTGGATGGTAATGAATATCTTACCAGTACTACCACCAGATTTGCGTCCGCTAGTACCACTAGAAGGTGGTCGTTTTGCGACATCAGATTTGAACGATCTATATCGCCGCGTGATCAACCGTAATAACCGTCTAAAGCGTCTGCTTGAGTTAAGTGCTCCTGATATCATCGTACGTAACGAAAAACGTATGTTGCAAGAATCAGTAGATGCCTTGCTTGATAACGGTCGTCGCGGTCGTGCTATCACGGGTAGTAATAAGCGTCCATTGAAATCTTTGGCTGATATGATCAAAGGTAAGCAAGGTCGTTTCCGTCAAAACTTACTTGGTAAACGTGTTGACTATTCTGGTCGTTCGGTCATCGTTGTAGGTCCAACACTACGTCTACATCAGTGTGGCCTACCAAAGAAAATGGCACTTGAATTGTTCAAGCCATTTACTTATAACAAACTATTGTCTCATGGTTTGGCGACAACGATTAAAGCTGCCAAAAAGATGGTAGAGCGTGAAGAGCCACAAGTTTGGGATATGCTGGCCATGGTTATCCGTGAGCATCCAGTACTGCTTAACCGTGCGCCAACACTTCACCGTTTGGGCTTGCAAGCATTTGAACCAGTACTAATCGAAGGTAAAGCGATTCAGCTGCATCCTCTAGTTTGTACCGCGTTCAACGCCGACTTTGATGGTGACCAAATGGCTGTTCACGTGCCATTGACCCTAGAAGCACAGCTTGAATCACGTGCGCTGATGATGTCGACTAACAATATCTTGTCACCTGCGAACGGTGAGCCGATCATCGTACCGTCACAAGATGTTGTATTGGGCTTGTACTACATCAGCCGCTCGTCAGTGAATGCCAAAGGCGAGGGCATGATTTTTGCCACCGTTAATGAAGCATTGCGTGCGATTGGTTCAAACGATTTACATGTTAACGCCAAGATTAAAGTTCGTGTCACTGAAACACATATTGATGATGACGGCAATCGTACTAAAGAGACGAGTATCAAAGATACCGTTGCTGGTCGCTTGTTAATCTGGAACATCATGCCTGTTGGTATGTCGTTTAACGAATGTAATGAAGAGATGACCAAGAAAAATATCTCTAAATTGATCAACTCTTGCTACCGTAAAGTGGGCGTAAAAGAAAGTGTTATGTTTGCTGACCAATTGATGTATCTTGGTTTTGCACAAGCGACACTATCTGGTGTGTCTATCGGTATCGATGACATGGTTATTCCACCACTGAAAAAGCAAATCATCGAAGTCGCTGAAGCTGAAGTGCGTGAAATTGAAGACCAGTTTGAGCAAGGCTTTGTAACGGCTGGTGAGCGTTATAATAAAGTGGTCGATATCTGGTCACGTACCAATGACAAAGTCGCGAAAGCGATGATGGACAACTTAGCGACTGATAAAATTATCAACGCTAAAGGTGAAGAAGAAGAGCAGAAGTCATTTAACTCTATCTTTATCATGTCAGATTCTGGTGCTCGTGGTAGTGCCGCACAGATTCGTCAGCTCGCTGGTATGCGTGGTTTGATGGCTAAGCCAGATGGCTCAATCATTGAAACACCGATTAAAGCTAACTTCCGTGAAGGTTTGACCGTACTTCAGTACTTTATCTCAACGCATGGTGCGCGTAAAGGTCTTGCGGATACTGCACTAAAAACGGCTAACTCGGGTTACTTGACGCGTCGTCTGGTTGACGTAGCACAAGATTTGGTTATTACCAGTGATGACTGTGGTACTGAGCAAGGCTTGCTCATGAAGCCACATATTCAAGGTGGTGAAATCATTGAGAAGTTAGGCGAGCTAGTATTAGGTCGTGTAACGGCACGTGATGTCACTTATAACGATAATGCTGAAAAAATCTTGATTCCAGCGGGTACGTTGATCGATGAGCATTGGGTTAAGGTGCTTGATAACAATGCAATCGATGATATCTGGGTACGTTCAGTGATTACCTGTAATATCGAACATGGCGTTTGTTCACAATGTTATGGTCGTGACCTTGCTCGTGGTCATAAAGTGAATATCGGCGAGTCTGTCGGTGTTATGGCAGCGCAGTCTATCGGTGAGCCTGGTACTCAGTTGACCATGCGTACTTTCCACGTTGGTGGTGCAGCAAGTTCTGCTTCTGTAGATAACAGCATTTCAGTTCGTAGTGCGGGTCAAGCGCATTTTGAAAACATGAAAACTGTACAGCACACTGATGGTCACTTGGTTATCGTATCACGTTCAGCTGAAATCGCCTTGACTGATGAACTTGGTCGTGAGCGTGAGCGTTATAAAGTACCTTATGGTTCAAGCGTCCTCATAAAAGACGAAGAGCAGGTTGAAGGCGGTCAAACCATCGCTAAATGGGATCCACACACGCATCCTATTATTACAGAATTCGCTGGTACCGCACGTTTTAGTGAAATTACTGATGGCTTAACCGCTACCGTAAAAGTTGATGATGCAACTGGTATGAGCTCGTTTGAGATTCTAGCAACTCGTGACCGTTCAAGCTCAGCAAAAGACTTGCGTCCTGCGATTATTTTGAACACCGACGAAGGTAAAGAAGTCGTTTACTTCTTACCTGCTGAAACCATCATTCGCGTCAGCGACGGTGAAAAAGTTGCAGCCGGTTCGATTCTAGGTCGTGTACCACAAGCCTCTTCAGGTACCAAAGATATTACTGGTGGTCTGCCACGTGTAGCTGATTTATTCGAAGCACGTCGTCCAAAAGATCACGCTATCATGGCTGAAATGACGGGTGTTGTGAGCTTCGGTAAAGAAACTAAAGGCAAAAACCGCTTTATCATTACTAATGAAGATGGCGAGATCCATGAAGAGCTGATCCCGAAATGGCGTCAGATTAACGTTTTCGAAAACGAAACCGTTGCTCGTGGTGAGGTTATTGCTGATGGTCCACAAAATCCGCATGATATCTTACGTCTGAAAGGACAAACCGCACTTGCTGATTATATCGTCAACGAAGTACAGGACGTTTATCGTCTGCAGGGTGTAAAAATCAACGATAAGCACATCGAAGTTATCATTCGTCAGATGTTGCGTAAAGTTGAGATTACCGATGGCGGCGATTCAAACCACTTTAAAGGTGATCAGGTAGAATATGCTGATATCAAAGCATTGAATGCTAAGCTGGAAGCGGAAGATAAATTCCCAGTTCAGTTTGAGCGTCAATTACTTGGTATTACCAAAGCAAGCTTGGCAACCGAAAGCTTTATCTCAGCCGCATCGTTCCAGGAAACAACCCGTGTACTAACTGCTGCTGCGGTCACTGGTAAAGTGGATGAGTTACGTGGTCTGAAAGAAAACGTAGTCGTTGGTCGCTTGATTCCAGCTGGTACTGGTTTGGCTTATCATAAAGCTCGCAAAGAAAAAGCAGAGCAAAAACTGCAAGATAAAGACTTAAACGCAGCGTTTGATATGTCAGCAACGACTGATGCGACAGACTTTGCAAGCTTCGATGAAGCATTTGCTCAAGAGTTGAATCAAGGTAATCATTAATTTAAATAACGTTTAGTTATTTGCATAAATAAAAAAGCCAGCCATGTTGCTGGCTTTTTTTGCTTTAAAATTCCATCACAACAAGTTTTTTCTTGGGGAATGACGATATAAAATAGTACACTGCCATAACCGCATTACTTAAATAGTTTATGGTTTTAGGTAAAGCCTTCATAATCTATTGTCATTTATCATTGTCACTTATTGTTGTTATCATTAGTATTAACCAAAAAGGATAGGCACATGGCAGATAAAACTCGCGTTGCCAAATACCAAGCTGACCGTACCAATCAAAAGATATATTTTTGCCGCCTTGCCTGTCAAGCCGCTGCAGACACTACTGACAAGCAGTTATATCAAGCACATTGTGAGACCGCTATTTTTCATCTATACGGTACGTTTTTAGCTTTTTTACAAGAGCTTGGTCATTTTTATAATATAACGTTGATGACTCCGACGTTATTAGCTATTGAAGAGGCACTCAGTGAGCGTACCCAAGTATCACCTGAAATACAGCGCCTAAAGCAGTTACAACAGCAGGGATTTTTAGCAGATATAGAACATGCCTATCAGCGTTGTCTATATGCCGTGATATCTGAGCATGCAGTGGATAAGGCGGTTGATGGCAAAAAAGAAGTGCCTGATTTGATTGTCAATGTTGTGACACTGTCCAATCAAT
>NZ_DATIRM010000310.1:0-3548 GCF_035469765.1 Psychrobacter sp. | reverse complement strand
TGTTTGCTAAAGCTTTCAACTTGGAAATTACCAGCTGCATCTTGTGACAAAACACCTCTTTGGAAGTCCATACGGCCCGCTGACTTTTTAATATCGTTTTTAAGGGTAGCGGTGAGGCTTAACTGCATGGGTCGCTCTTGTGGCGCCGTGCCTACCATTTGCCACAATGCTGGTATCACAAATTGTAGCGTACCAACGATAGTCGATAACGGATTGCCAGGTAAACCAAAATATAATACAGGCTTGGCAAGGTTTTTAGTCAGCTCACCAAAGACAAAAGGCTTACCGGGTTTCATCGCGACTTTATAGTGATTAATTTGTCCAAGCTGCTCAATGACGGTGGTTAAAAAATCATAGTCGCCAACCGATACACCAGCGGTAGAGATGAGTACGTCACACTCTTGCATGGCTTGAGTGACAGCAGCAGTGGTTGTGTCTAAATCATCAGGGATAATGCCATAATCTTGAATAGTTATCGGCAAATCAGAAAGTAGGCTTTTAAGAGTAGGGGTGTTAGAGTTATAGATTTGTGCCAAGCTGGTTAGCTCATTGCCAATGGCAACCAGCTCATCACCCGTCGCCAGCACGCCAACGATTAAAGGCTGATAGACGTTGACCTTATCGAGACCCAAATTCGCCAGTAGACTGATATCAGCAGGATTTAGGCGTTTACCTTTGAATAAAACCGCTTCGTCAGCTTCAATTTCTTCGCCTTGCTGACGAATATTATCATCACGTTTGGCGTCTTTGCTAAGCGTAATAGCATAAGGCTGTGATTTATCAATGCTATTTTTTATTTCAGCGAAATTGGTATTCTCTTGCATGATGACCGTATCACAGTCATCAGGGACGACAGCGCCAGTAAAGATGCGCAGCCCTTGTCCTGCTGAGATTTCACCTATGTAAGGACTACCAGCTTGTGATTCACCAACGATATCAATCACAGTATCTGCTGCAAGCACGCTGTCTTTAGCAGTAGCATAGCCATCCATCGCTGACAGGTTCTGTCTTGGTATGGCAAAGGGCGAGACGATATCTTCTGCTAGTATATGATTACGGCTGTCTAATAAGTCGTAGCTAACAACGGCTCTTTTATGTAGCGGATAGTCATTAGTATGATAAGTTTCTATGCGCTGCTGTATTTCAGAGATAAGCCCTGCAACCGTAATCATAAACGTCTACTCATTTTATTAATTTAAGCTTTTATGTAGCATCAGAGATACGTTATACCATAAGTGCTACTTTGTGACATAACAATGTCGTGACCGACAGCGAATTGCTTAGCCACGGAATATGTTCTCTTGCTCAAGCGTCGTAGCGATGAGGCTTAGTGCAATCCTTGCCCCTAGTATAAATAATATACCTGCAAATTCTGGTACGGTTATTAGCAAGGGATACTATAAACGAAAAAGCTCTGCATTTAGCAGGGCTTTTTTGCTAAGTGATAAAGCGCTTTTTGTTTAAAAAAGTAGTGTTTTAAACGTTTTTACCGTGTTGCTTTTGTTGAATATCTTTGGCTAAGTCATAGCACTCATTGATATGGTCAGTAGCGATTTTTTTAAAAATCATATAGCCTATTGTGCCTGCAACCAGTTGACCGCCTAATGGGATAAATTTGGTCACTTGCTTAGCAGCGATACGACCACCAAAACCTTGCACTGTCTTTTTAATGATACCACGAGTTGCCATTAAGCCTGCAAAGTCAACCGTACGATCTTTTAGCGCACTCCAGTGAATAGCACGTGACTCTAAGTCTACCGCTGCTTGACGGTCTTCGAGTAAGCCAAAGCGCTCGCTGATTTCAGGTAGCAGCATCGTCAGCATACTGGCATCGACTGCCACATCAAAGAATGGTACAGGAACGATGGCAACACCAGCAGAGACTCTAGCGCGTCTTTTGACCATAGCGATACATTCTTTTTTAACTTGCTCAAGGTCCAGATTAGGATCAATGGTATTAGGCAGTTTTTCAGCGATAGGGGTGGTTTTCATAAAATATCCTTAGAATAATGAAAAAAGTAACAATAAATAATCAAACTTCAAATATTGCATAGCTAACAAGCATCTGAGTGATTTATAAGATGCTTACTATTTTAGGTATTTATAAATACCATACAATCGCTGCTTTGTAGCAAAATGCAGAAAAATAGGGGTAATCTGCACCGTTTTTGTAAATGACTGTGTGTAAAAAAGCTCAGATTAAGAAATAAACACACAGTCTAGGTTCGCGATAAGTACAATATAAGTTACGTGATGATGGATGTATAAGCAATCTCTAACCTTGCACTGACAGGCTGAAAATTACCATTGTGAGCACTTACTAAAGCCAGTAGAATATGTTTATGCTAAATTTAACCCCCCGTTATACCAGCACTCGCATTGACGAGTTGCCCGCCGCGTTGCAACCACTTGCCGCCCAATCACTGACGCTTGCTCGCCTATACGCTGCTCGCGGTATCATGCAGCCAGATGAGCTTGAGACTCAGCTTGCCGGTTTGCTGCCTGCTGAGCAGCTAAAAGGCATCATTGAAGCAGTAAATCTATTAGATGTCGCCATTGATGATAGTCAGCGCATTTTGATTGTTGGCGACTTTGACTGTGATGGCGCAACCAGTACGGCGCTAATGATGCGCGCGCTGACTGCCATGGGCGCAAAGGCAGACTTCTTGGTGCCTGACCGCTTTAAATACGGTTATGGGCTGACGCCAGAGATTGTCGAATTGGGTATTGAAACTTATCAGCCGCAAATGATCGTCACGGTAGATAATGGTATCTCAAGCCATGAAGGCGTGGCGCGCGCGCAGGCTGATGGCATTACTGTCATTATTACAGACCATCACCTAACGACTAAAGAGACACCACCTGCTGAAGCGGTGGTCAATCCCAACCAACTCGATTGTAACTTTGCTAGTAAAGCTTTAGTAGGCGTTGGGGTGGCATTTTATGTGCTTGGACGATTGGCAAAACTGCGCCGTGATGCTGGTAAATCTACCGTACAAGTGAGCCAATATTTAGATTTAGTGGCGCTTGGTACGATTGCTGATGTTGGGGTGCTTGATAAAAATAATCGTATTTTAGTCCATCATGGGCTGAACGCCATTCGTCAGGGGCGTGGCTCTTTAGGGATATTGGCATTGTTGGAGCAAGCGGGTCGCGATCCCAAAAAACTACAGGCACAAGATTTTGGTTTTGTCTTAGGTCCACGTATTAATGCTGCTGGTCGTATGGATAATATGCGCATCGGTATCGAGTGTTTATTAGCGGATGATTGGTCAACCGCGCAGCGATTGGCACAAGAGCTTGAACAGCTCAATCGTACGCGTCGCCAAGTAGAAGGTGAGATGCGAGCACAAGCGGATAATATCGTCCAAGCATTAGCTGCTGTTGATACAGGGATTGACGCTGATGCTGAGGAAAGCAGTGATATCATCGTTCAGCATAAACTTGAGAAGAAGACCACTAACACCCGTAGTATTGTATTGTATCAAGATGACTGGCATCAAGGTGTTATCGGTATCGTCGCAGGGCGTTTGAAAGAAAGCCATTAT
>NZ_DATIRM010000309.1:0-4861 GCF_035469765.1 Psychrobacter sp. | reverse complement strand
AATTATCAAGCAATACATTCAGAACCAGCAAGGCTAACAAGCGATGCGAAATTCACCGCCACCCTGATGTCGGGTGGAGGTGAATTTCGCTTTTTTGATAGGCTTATATTTGCAGGCTACTGCCATTATAGTGTTGAATGCAGTTTTGTAACATAGCGCAACCTGAGTTTGTTATGTGCTGTGATAAAATGAAACTTAGCTGCTTTAATGAATAAGACTTTAATGGACAATACTGTGATTAAAACTGCCTTTATCAAAATATTATTGATAATAATTCATGATTTTTGCAGTTATTAGATTAGAGCTTTTGTGTACTATTGCCGTATTTCTATTACCTAGGCTCATTTAGCCTAAGCTAAAAGAGCCTTTTTTATAGTCAGTACTCTTTTGAATAATCCTATAAATAGCAATACTATAAACATGACTAAAGATAACGCTGAACATAGCGCCTTAACTGGACGCGCTATCCAAGCGCCCACAAAGATACCTTTTGATTCTCCCTCCTGGGTGTTAAAGCTAACAATCGGTCTGATTGGGATGTTCGCTTTTTTGCAGGTATATTCTATTCAGGCGGTTTTGCCCATATTGATGATGGATTTTTCCGCCACTGAAGTGCAGGCAGGGATGATTGTTGGCGCAACAGTGATGGCGATTGCCATTATGTCACCGTTTTTAGGGATGCTGTCTGATGCGGTCGGGCGCAAATCCTTTATCGTTGGGGCATTGTTGTTTTTAGCGATACCCACGGCGTTAATCGCTCAAAGTCCAAGTATTGGCTGGCTGGGTATGTGGCGTTTTATGCAAGGATTGTCTGTCCCAGGCATTACGGTAGTGACCATTGCTTATATCGGTGAGGAGTTTGAGGGGCGGGCTGTCACAGAACTGATGTCATTCTACGTCTCAGGCTCGGTACTCGGCGGTTTTATGGGGCGGTTTTTGCTGGGGCATTTGCATGAATTTATTGGCTGGCGTGCTGGCTATTATGTGATGGCAGCAATGACGCTCATCGGTGCGCTCTGGGTTGGCAAGATGTTGCCATCATCGCAGCATTTTGTAGCCAATCCAAATTTTCGCTCAGCGATGCAGACGCTTGGCGAGCATCTGACCAGCCGTTATGTCGTAACCGCATGTTTGCTAGGCGCTTGCGTGCTTTTTTCGCTCGTTGGTTGCTTTACCTTTATCAATCTACATCTTGCTGGCACGCCTTATGAGCTTGGCACTGGCGCGCTTGCCAATATCTTTGCGGTATATTTAATTGGGGTTGTCATCACGCCATTGTCGACCAAACTGTTACGTCGATTTGGGGCAGCGCGCACCGTTCGAGTGGCAGTGATTTTTTCGATGCTTGGTGCGCTGTTGACACTAGTGACGCCTTTATGGGGCATTATCGCTGGACTTGCTATCATGTCGTCAGGTGTCTTTATTACCCAAGCGGCAACCATCAGTTATATCGCAGTCAATGTTAAAAAAGGTCGTTCATTAGCCTCAGGTTTGTATTATATGGCTTACTATGCGGGCGGCACTATGGGCGCATGGCTATGCGGCATCGTTTATGCACGCGGGCAATGGTCAATGACGGTCTGGCTATTATTATTTGTACAGATATTGGCACTTTTGGTAGCAAGTTTTGGCATGATTAAAACGAAATCACGATCGGCATAAATGAGAGTTAACTATCATAATCTCAGAAACGGATAAACGCGCATTGTCGAACACTGAGTGTTGTATTACTTACATGTCATGCCTTTACATAGGGATGGTTTTTTCTTACTATCGATGGGTGATTAATAAAAATATAAGCATGATAAGTAAACAGTCAGTCGATATTTATCTGCATTCAAAAACACTATAAACAAGGACGTCAGACCTATGTCAAATATATACCACAGTGCGCCATCTGCCTATGATTTTCCGCTACTGGTTAAGCAACTATTAAACCGTGCCAAAACCGTATCACAAGATCAAGAAATCATTTATGCTGATAAAAAACGTTTCACCTATAAAGATT
Organism: Psychrobacter sp.; assembly: GCF_035469765.1. GTDB lineage: Bacteria > Pseudomonadota > Gammaproteobacteria > Pseudomonadales > Moraxellaceae > Psychrobacter. The sequence goes on along the minus strand of NZ_DATIRM010000309.1, from coordinate 2,853 downwards.
TATTTAACCGTATCAATCGCTTGGCGAATGTTTTAGACGGCTTAAACCTTGCTGCTGGTGATGTGGTCGCAGTGATGGATTGGGACAGCCATCGTTATCTTGAATCCTACTTTGCGGTGCCGATGTCAGAGTATATTTTGCAGACCGTCAATATCCGTCTATCACCCGAAAAAATTCTTTATACCATCAATCATGCGAAACCAAAAGTACTGCTACTCAACTCTGAATTTGCGCCATTGGTCAAAGATTATCAATTTGAAAATTCTAGCATCGAGCACATTATTTGGCTAGACGATAATGGCGTGACCTCTGAGGGCGTATTCGGTGGCAATCAAGACCGCGTCAAAGGTGAGTATGAGGCACTACTTGATGCCGCTAATGACCATTTTGATTTCCCGGATTTTGATGAAAATACCATTGCCACGACTTTTTATACTTCAGGTACGACAGGCAATCCAAAAGGGGTGTTTTTTAGCCATCGTCAGTTAGTACTGCATACGCTGACTGAAGCGGCGTCCATTGGTATGTTGCCAAATAAGCAAGGTGTCAGCTATGGTGATGTCTATATGCCAATGACCCCGATGTTCCACGTTCATGCATGGGGCTTTCCGTTTACGGCTACTATGACAGGTCTAAAACAAGTCTATCCGGGACGTTATGCACCCGATTTGTTGATGGATTTGATTATTAATGAAAAAGTCAGTATCACCCACTGTGTACCGACCATTTTGCAAATGATACTCAAAGAAGCTCAAGACCGTGGTGCCAGCTTTAATGGTCTAAAAATGATTATTGGTGGCTCACGATTGACGGAAGGCTTAGCAAAATTGGCCATGGCGCAAGGTATCGAAGTCTATACCGGTTATGGTATGTCGGAGACAGCGCCTTTGATTAGTTTGACGGATTTTAGTCTTAATGAGCCGCAGCTGAGTGAAGAAGAGGATATCGCCCGCCGCTGTATGAGTGGTAAACCTGTGCTTATGGTAGATGCCCAAGTGTGGGGAGAGAACAATCAGCCGGTCGGTACGGGTCAGGATAATACCGGTGAATTGGTATTACGCGCCCCTTGGCTCACCCAAAGCTATCTAAAAAATGATGACGCTGGCAAGGAGCTATGGGAAAACGGTTATATGCATACCCAAGACATTGCCTATATACGCCCTGATGGCTATATTAAAATCACCGATCGCTTAAAAGATGTGATCAAATCAGGCGGTGAGTGGATATCCTCACTAGAGATTGAGACGATTTTATCCCTACATCCTTCAGTGGCGGATGTGTCTGTGATTGGGGTGCGTGATCAGCAATGGGGCGAGCGTCCATTGGCATTGGTGGTACTCAAGCCAAACTGCCAAGATACTAAAGCCGAGGATATCAAAGCACTGGCAGAGCAGGCAGTGGCACGCGGTATCATTCCGAAATACGGTGTACCCAATCAGTTTAAGTTTGTCGATGAATTGCCAAAAACCTCTGTTGGCAAACATGACAAAAAAGTGATGCGTGAGATGTATGCCAATCAGACTGAGGTATAGATTTTTTAAAGCGGCGCAACTATTGAGCAGATACCGGGCTTAACAGTTGACCTTTATGACTGGCTCTGCTACATTTTAAACCGATACATAACGTATCGGTTTTTTAGTTCTGGCCGGGATAGCCAGTCTTGTATTATGATATTATCGGACAACATCATATCGCATCACCCATCATTTATGCTAAGGACAGCTATTATGAGCGCGCAAACCGCCACTGCAATGACCAATCAAGCGTCAACCCCAATATTTCAGACACTAACTACCCCTCAAACCTTTGCTGATATTTATCGTTCATCTATTGAAAATAAAGAGCAGTTTTGGGCAGAGCAAGCTAAGCGTATCTATTGGCATAAAGAGCCTGAGCAGATTCTGGATGACAGTAATTTGCCATTTGCGCAGTGGTATGTCGGCGGTGAAACCAATCTTTGTTATAACTGTGTCGATCGTCACCTTGAAGAACGTGCAGAGCAGGATGCCTTTATTTGGCTGTCATCAGAGATTAATCAAGAACTCGTAGAAACCTATCCTGCTGTGGTCGATGCTTTTCAAGACTTGGGTAATAACGTTGAGTTTTATACCGATTACACCAAGCGCCGTTTGACTTATAACGACCTTTATAAAGAAGTGAATTATTTTGCCGATGTATTAAAACGTCATGGTATTGAGAAGGGCGATCGAGTCATCATTTATATGCCGATGATTTTAGAGGCAGCTTATGCAATGCTCGCATGTGCGCGTATCGGTGCGGTGCATTCAGTGGTATTTGGTGGTTTTGCTGCCCATAACTTAGCCATTCGTATGGATGATGCGGAAGCAAAAATGGTCATTACGGTAGATGCAGGTTTGCGCGGTGGTAAGGTTGTGAATTATAAGAGCCTTGTGAATCAAGGTATTGAGCAGGCGACTGTTAAGCCTGAGCATGTAGTAGTGGTCAATCGTGGTATTTTGCCGTTTGAAGTAAAAGAGCTGGATGTGGACTATGCCACTGAGCGCCGGATCAGCTGTGAAGCCAATGCTATCGTCGAGCCTGTGTGGCTCGAGTCTAATACGCCATCATATCTGCTTTATACTTCTGGTACGACGGGCACACCAAAAGGTGTGCAGCGTGATACTGGCGGTCATGCGGTAGCATTGACCACATCGATGGACTATATCTATGATGGTAAGGCAGGCGAGACATTTTGGGCGATATCTGATATCGGTTGGGCTGTTGGGCATTCTTATACCATATATGCGCCATTGCTCGCTGGCATGACTAGTGTTTTGTATGAAGGCTTACCGCATCTACCAAATCCTGGTATCTGGTGGCGAATTGTAGAAG
>NZ_DATIRM010000308.1:0-5226 GCF_035469765.1 Psychrobacter sp. | reverse complement strand
ATCAATATCCATTGTTACTGCTTTTATAGCCGTTGGTGATTCTGTTAAACGCTGTCTCTCGCAGTCGCACTCAAACTGTTTAAATGTTTGTTGTAGCTGCTGCAAGGTTACAGGCTTCGCTAAAGACAAATAAACACACTGGTTGATGTAATCAGGTTTTGGCAAATCTATGGTGGCAGTGAAGTCAGGATTTTGAAAGGCTGTCGACAGCATCATTGTACCAAGGTTTGCCAAACACTCTCGGATACGCGGCAAGTGAGTGTCCGCATCATGATTGCTACCTAATGCCAGTATCATAGCCGTTACAGGCTGTACCTGCAACGCTTCAGGCTCACAGCTTGTCAGTGACTCAAACCAATCAGCCAACGCTTTATGCATCATCAGATGAGCTGTTATCAGCTTGATTGCCATACCCATTAGATGCCGCTTTGGCATAGCAAGTGATTTGCACACCAACTGCATCCGCTTGTTCAATAGCGGTAGGCTTAGCAATGCTTAAGGTTATTTTATGGCAGCTATATTTTTCGAGCAGTTTATCAGCGATTTGTCCAGCCAGATGTTCAAGCAGCTGCGCTTTAATAGCTTGGCACCACTCACTGACATCATCACAGACTTCTTTGTAATTTAGCGCATCGCTTACATCATCTGAAACCGCGGCGCGGCTGATATCAGTTTCAAGTGCGATATCTATGAGGAGCGGCTGAGTAATGACACGCTCCCAGTCATAAACGCCAATCACTGCCTCTACTTTTAAGCCTTTGACGAACACAACATCAGACTGGGTATGAAACATACAAGCATCCTTGTTAACGGTATTTTTACTATCTATTTTAGTTTGATGATTTATTTAGAAGATAATGCTTCTTCACGTAGGCGTGCAGCTTTTAGACGCTTACTTGGACGATGACGCCATAAGTCGATACTGAATAATAGCAGACCTAGCCAAATTAAACCAAAGACTGCCAAACGATGCAAATCAAAAGGCTCATTGTAATAAAACACGGCCAAGAAGAAAATAAAGGTCGGCGTCAGGTAATTCATAAAACTGAGGATACTATAAGCGACAAGCTTGGTTGATTTATTAAACATCAACAAGGGTATCAAAGTAATAGGTCCTGCCAACATAAGCAGCCAAATAGAAGGTGTGAACCAAAAGCTGATATTACTACTCGCCACATCAGACTGCCAGAACCAGGCGATAAAAATAGGCAATAGCATTGCTGTCTCAACAAACATTGCATCGACTGCGGTCAGAGGTGTTTGGCGCTGAATGGTGCCATACGTACTAAAGCTAAATGCCAATATTAACGACACCCACGGCAGGCTGCCTAGCATGACAACTTGAATAACGACTGATAATAATGCAAAGCCAATCGCCACCCATTGCAAGGTACGCAGGCGCTCTTTGAACAAAATCATCGACAATCCCACGCCAACGAGTGGTCCAATAAAGTACCCTAAACTGGCCTCCAAAATCTGGTCATGATTGACCGCCCAGACATAGGTAAGCCAGTTGATGGCAATGATAATGCCTGAAACAAAGGTATAGCCGATCCACTTTGGGTTTTTCTTTAGCGTGTCAATCCACTGCCAACGCTTGGTCACTACCAACACAATTAATAGGCAGGTAAAGGTCCAAACAATGCGGTGACCAATAATTTCGGTGGCATTGTAGTCCGATAATTGCTTAAAGTATAAAGGAAAAGCACCCCAGATAAAGAAGGCTATAAGCGCGGTGACAATACCACGTCTGGTCGTCTTAATAGGCGTAACGGGTTTTTTGATGACATTTTGGGTAGTCATAGGACAAGACAACTTTTTAGAGCAAAGCGCACCCTCACCCAACTCTCATCATTGATGACAATTTGGTGGCAAGAGCACAGGGTCACTACAGATAGAATAAAAGGTAAAAAAGCAATGTGTTGATACGGTTTTTAGTATCAACACATTGCTGGCGAAAACCACAATTAAATAAGAAAGCCGACAATAAAATTAAGAGTTTATCTTATTGATTTTATTGCTGAGCCGATATTATTAGCTTCAATTAAAAATATTGTGTTAAGCACTTATGACGTCAATAGACATACCGATTTGGTTGGCAAGCTCTGCAAATCCTGGGAAACTGGTATTGACAGTCTCAACGCCTTCAATAGTTATCTGCTTGGATGCACGTAAGCTTGCCACCGCAAAGCTCATGGCGATACGATGGTCATGATGCGAGACGATATGTCCACCACCAAATACCGCATGGCTATTATTCACGTCACGACTATCAGTCTTACCCTTACCTTCGATAATTAGACCATCTTCGGTAACAGTGCAATCAACGCCTAGTGTCTGCAAGCCTTCTGCCATAACGGCAATACGATCCGACTCTTTGACACGTAGCTCTTTTGCACCGGTTAACACCGTACGTCCTTGAGCGCAGCTGGCAGCGATAAATAATACGGGGAATTCATCAATAGCTAACGGTACCAGATACTCTGGTATTTCAATGCCCACCAAGTTTGAGCTAAGAATGGTAATATCAGCTACTGGCTCACCGCCAACATGGGCTTCATTACTTAAGCGGATATCCGCTTGCATTAGCTTAAGGATATCGATGATACCAGTACGTGTTGGATTGATGCCAACTTGCTTTAAAGTCAACTCGCTACCTTGGCTGATAGCAGCAGCTACCATAAAGAATGCGGCTGATGAGATATCAGCAGGTACTGCGATATCACCACCTGTGAGCGTGCCACCGCCTTCAACACTAATACGATTACCATCGACAGTGACTGGATAGCCAAAAGCTGAGAGCATTCGCTCGGTGTGGTCACGACTGATTTCAGGTTGAATAACCGTTGTTGTGCCCTCGCTCCATAATCCTGCTAATAACAAGCACGACTTAATCTGTGCAGAAGCAACCGGCATATCATATTCAGCCCCTTGAAGAGGTTTACCAACACTATCTCGACCAGTGATACTAAGTGGCGCTGTACCTTGTTGACCGGTACTTTGAATCACTGCACCCATCTCACGTAAAGGCGTTGCTACACGCTCCATTGGTCGCTTATTTAGGCTAGTATCACCGGTCAGTACACTATCAAAGGCTTGCGCTGCTAAGATACCTGCGAGCAGACGCATACTGGTGCCAGAGTTACCCATATATAAAGGCGTTTTGCTTGGTTTTAAGCCATTCATACCAACACCATGAATGGTTAAATTGCCATTATCAGGACCTTCAATGGTCACGCCCATATCACGAAACGCTTGCAAAGTGGCAAGTGCATCTTCGCCTTCCAAAAACCCAGTCACCTTGGTAACGCCAGTAGCAAGGCTACCGAGCATAATACTACGGTGAGAGATAGACTTATCACCAGGAATGGTAATGGTGCCAGAGACAGTGTTGCTTGGGGTAATATTATAAGAAGCTGACATGGCAGAAGTATCCGTATAAGGGGTGCTGGCTAACATATGGCCAAAATGTCGCCGTGCGGCTTGCGCACGGCCCAAAAGTCCCATCAGGGCGGTTGAATCTTTATCAATGATAAGTTGACGAATATCGTTTAAATAAACGCTGTACTCATCAAGGGCGCTAACAATCGCGCTTTGATTGGCAAAAAATATATCATGCCACATTTTAGGGTCGCTGGCAGCAATGCGCGTAAAGTCACGAAAACCGCCTGCGGCATAGCGGAACATATCTAAATTATCATCATGGCTTGCCAGCTGCTCAACCAAATTGAAGGCGAGCAAATGCGGTAAATGACTGGTATGTGCCAATATAGAATCATGATGCGCAGCCTCCATCGGCATAACGGTGGCGCCCACCGCTTCCCATAACTGGCTGAGCTTTTTTATTGCTAGATGACTCGTCGTTGGAAGCTCACAAATGATGACGCTATGATTCACAAACAAGGTAGCGCGGCGAGCATGATACCCTGAATTTTCAGCACCAGCAATCGGATGTGCTGGCACAAGCCCGACAGGCAATGTATCAAACACCGCTTTGGCAGCGTCAATGATATTAACCTTGGTACTGCATACATCGGTAATAATGCAATCAGTAGCAAGTAGACCACTATCCATTGCATTTTTGATATCTATAAATACCGCTTGCACCGCTTGTACTGGTACGGCAATCACTATCAAGTCACTACCAGATATCACCTCACTGAGTACTGAGCTACCAGCATCCAATAAGCCTTGTTGGATAGCTTCCTCTAGACTTGGCTCGTGTCTATCGACTGCCACCAAACGCTGACTTAAGCCATTGTCTTTAATCGCTTGCGCAAGGCTTGCACCAATTAAACCTAAACCTATCACACAAACTTTTTGAAATAGCGGCTGCGTAGAGGATGGAGTCAGTTTGGTTACTGCTTGCATATTTGCGGTGTGATTTATTTTTGGCATATTATTTTAATTATCAGGTTATAGTCGATTCTAAATAAAGTAGATACATCATGTTTTGACGCGGCACTGGTATAAATTTTTCTGGCGTGCTGTGCCTGCGCAGACAGAGGCTGCAAAAAATTAATTCCAGTCCCGCTGTATCGTTTTTATACTGAGCTTACTATACTTAATAGATATTGGTTTAATTATCGGTCAATATAGAGCGCAAAGTATCAATGAGACGTGTATTCTCTTCTGCAGCCCCAACGGTAACCCTTAACCAGGTAGGTAAATCGTAATTATCCAATGAACGAACAATCACCCCTTGCTCAAGCAATGCTTGATAAATAGAAGCAGCAGTTGTGTCTTCCATTTCAACTTCGATTTCAACCATAATAAAATTGGCATATGACTTAACAAAGCCTAAGCCTAATGCATCAAACTGTTTTTCTAACCAGCGCTTTTGCCCTTCGTTAGTTAGACCAACTTGTTCAATAAAATCTTGGTCGGCAAGCGCAGCAGCGGCGGCAGCAAGCGCCACACGGCTGACATTAAATGGCTGACGAATTCGATTGAGTAAATCAGCAACTGGCACTGAGCTTAACGCATAACCGATGCGCAGACCAGCCAGCCCATAAGCTTTTGAGAATGTGCGTACGATGACAACATTGTCAAACTCATCCAACAGCGCCCGATTATTACTCTCAGGACTGTACTCAATATAAGCTTCATCTAATACCACTAACACTGAGCTTGGAATACTGGCGACAAACTCGCGCAGCTCTTCCTGCTCAAGCTGCGTACCTGTTGGGTTATTAGGATTGGCAATAAAAACCATCTTAGCATCAG
>NZ_DATIRM010000307.1:0-4440 GCF_035469765.1 Psychrobacter sp. | reverse complement strand
GGTACTGCTCCATTGCTCTTTTATTTGGATATCAGCATTCTGAGCGGCATCGTGAGAGGGTATTAAGTCCACTACATTGGCACACCACGGCTGCAATAAATCACTCTGTATCCAAGGCTTGATAAACTGCTGGAAATCAGTACTTTTTGCAGTGAAAAACTGCGCACCAAATGCCCATTGCCAGTTTTTATGCGTTGCGCTGTCCGTGCGATAGCGGGTTGCTAAACGACCAACGCTACGGGATTTCTCAAAAATAACAATGTTTGGTACGATCGACTGGTTTTTGACATTAGAATTATCTTCAGTAAATGCGCGCTCCAATAAAGTAGCCGTAAATAAACCGGTCAAACCCCCGCCAATAATCGCAATTTTCGGCATTGATTGTTCAGTAGTATGCAAAGCAGAATCAGTCATGATGACAATAAACCTTGTAAAGTATTTGGCAAAATAATAAGAAATCAGATGAAATCAGATGAAATCAGATGATTATTCTAAAAAACATTGAACTTCTAAAGCCTACTAATATCAATGATATCTCGGTAAAAAGCCATGCTACTTTTATAGCATGGCTTTTACCTTTTATACCTAAGCTTCTAATAATTTTAAACGTATAGCATGTTTAAAGTGCATTTATATTGAACTAGCGATGCTACTTTGCACGTTCTGTCTTGACCACTTCGACCAGCTCATTGATGACTGAGCTGTCAGCAAGGGTAGATAAATCACCCAGTCCAACATACTGCCCTGCCGCCAGACTACGCAAAATACGGCGCATGATTTTACCGGAGCGAGTTTTGGGTAGTACATTGACCATATAGATGGCATCTAGATTGGCAATCGGACCAATCTCAGAGCGTACGTGACGGTTTAACTCCGATTTTAGTGATTCAGTTGCCGTTTCACTCGACTTTAAGATAACAAAAGCGCAAATTCCCATGCCACGTACGTCGTGCGGCATTCCTACAACAGCTGCCTCTGCCGTCGCTGGGTGTGCAACGATCGAGCTTTCAATCTCTGCCGTGCCCAGTCTATGTCCTGACACATTGAGCACATCGTCGACACGACCGGTAATCCAATAGTGACCATCTTCATCACGCTGTACCCCATCACCCGTAAAATAATAGCCGGGATACTCGGTAAAGTAAGTCGCTAAAAACCGCGCATGGTCTTGATAAAGGGTACGCATCTGACCGGGCCAGCTACTATTAATCACCAAATTACCCTCAGCTACCCCTTCAAGCGCAACGCCATCGGTATCAATGACTTCAGGGACGATACCATATAGAGGATTCATCGCCGCGCCCGGCTTCATTTCTACCGTCCCCGGTATTGGCGCGAGCATAATACCGCCAGTTTCTGTCTGCCACCAAGTATCGACAACCGGACACTTGCTGCCACCGACGACATGATAGTACCAGTCCCATGCTTCAGGATTAATTGGCTCACCAACCGTCCCAAGTAAGCGCAAACTTGAGCGATCCGATTCACGTACAAAGGTATCTCCCTCTTTCATCATGGCTCTGATAGCGGTCGGTGCAGTATATAAAACGGTAATTTGGTGTTTATCGATAATATGCCCAATGCGCGCCCATGTCGGATACTCTGGCACGCCCTCAAACATCACTGTCGTGGTGCCATTAGCAAGCGGTGCATAAGTGGCGTAGGTATGACCCGTCACCCAACCGACGTCTGCGGTACACCAGTACACGTCATCATCTTTGATATCAAAAACATCACGAAACGTGGACAGCGCATAAGTGATATAACCGCCTGTGGTGTGCAACACGCCTTTGGGCTTGCCTGTTGAACCAGAGGTATATAATAAAAACAGCGGGTCTTCTGCATTCATGACTTCAGGTTCGCAGTGCTGCGATTCACCATCGACCAAACTGTGATACCAGATATCACGGCGACCACTCATCGGCACAGAATTTCCTGTACGATGGACGACGATGACATTGCTGACGCTGTCTGTGCCATCCATATCTAGAGCACGATCGACATTGGCTTTTAGCGGTGTACGCTTGTTACCACGGATACCTTCATCAGCGGTAATGACAAGTTTGGACTGACTGTCAATGATACGATTACCCAAGCTCTCTGCAGAAAAACCGCCAAAGACCACCGAATGCACGGCGCCAATACGCGTACACGCCAGCATGGCCACCACCGCTTCTGGTATCATCGGCATATATAAGGTGACACGGTCGCCCTTTTTGACCCCAAGCTTACGCATGGCATTACCTAAGCGACAAACGGCTTCATGCAGTTCTTTAAATGAGATTATTTTATGCAAGGAAGGATGATCCCCTTCCCAAATGATGGCAGGTTTGTAAGGGTTGTTTTTGACGTGGCGATCAAGACAGTTGACTGAAATATTCAGCTCACCATCCTCAAACCACTTAATATGAAAGTTTTTTAAGTCGTAGCTGACGTCGCTGATTTTGGTGGGCTTTTTTATCCAATCAATCAACTCGGCACGTTTTGCCCAAAAGGCATCGGTTGCCTCAGGTGACGCGACCGATTGCTTATATTGTTCAGCATACTGCTCGGCGGTGATATTGGCTGCGGCGAGGAATTCAGGCGCAATGGGAAATGATTTTTGAGTCATGAGCTTCATCCTTTTTTAATTATTATGACCGGTAGCAAACATCGCTGATAGCGAGGAGTGGCACAGGCAATAAGGGTCATCTTCCATAATGGTGACACTCAAAGACAGTTTGACAAATATGCCGAATGGTTGCAAGGCATCAACCACTAATCACAACAATTGTATAGCACGCTAGTATGTTTAAGATTGCAGATTCTATGGCTGGTATTTTTTACCGCTATTTTTTTAAATGCAGTTGCAACAATGCTATTTAATCCTTGTAACCTGTTATAAAACATGGACAATAGCAACCTGATATCAAGCGCTACCATTTATATCGCCATTCTTTATATGACAACAGGCTCTATGAGCCTTATTTGCTCTTTTAAAATCAGGAACTACCGACCATGGACAATCACCGCACTGCCTCACAATACTCGCATTATGATGTCATCATCATTGGTGCTGGTGCGTCAGGGTTATATTGCGCATTAACCGCCGGTCGCCGTGGTCGACGCGTATTGGTACTTGACCACGCCAATAAAGCCGGCAAAAAAATTCTCATGTCTGGCGGTGGACGCTGTAACTTTACCAATTATTTTGTTGAGCCTGAGCATTTTATCGGTAGCAACCCGCATTTTTGCAAATCAGCGCTTAGCCGGTATCCGAGTTGGGAGTTTATCGCTATGGTTGAGCAGCATAAAATACCCTATCATGAGCGCGAGCATGGTCAGCTATTCTGTGATGATTCAGCGCAAGATATCTTGACGATGCTGCTTAATGAATGTGCGGCGGTCGGTGTACAAGTTCGGCTTAATACCCAAATCGACAGCGTGCAAGCACTCGAAAATGATAAAAAGGCACGCTTCCAATTATTAACCAGTAAAGCACTGAGCAAAAAAGACAAACAAGAGCAAAAAGATTCGCCAAATCAAACCAAGCCTGTGCAAACAGGCTTTCGCTGTGAGTCACTGGTGGTGGCAACGGGCGGACTGTCCATTCCAACCATGGGTGCGAGCGGTTTAGGCTATGAGTTGGCACAGCAATTTGGTCATAGCCTGATAACGACTGACGCCAGTTTAGTACCTTTTACCTTTACCGATAAAACTGGCGAGTTGATTCGTACGCTTGCTGGTATTAGTATCCCTGTGATTGCCAGTAATGATCGTATCTCATTTAAATTACCACTACTATTTACCCATCGCGGACTCTCTGGTCCTGCCATGCTGCAACTGTCCAACTACTGGCATACAGGCGAAACCATCAGTATCAATCTGCTCCCCGATATTGATATGAACGAGCTATTGCTTGCACATAAAAAATCACACCCAAGACAGCTTATCCGTACGGTATTGGCTGATTATACGGATAATGCATTACCCAAAAAATTGCTTGCGGCTCTACAAACGACTCTGTGGGATGACATTAAAGACAAAGAGCTTGCCAATATTAAAGATGAGCGTTTAATTGAACTTGGTGAAACACTTAATGGTTGGCAGCTAAAACCTTCTGGTACCGAAGGCTATCGTACCGCTGAAGTTACGCGCGGCGGCATCAAGACGGATGAAGTATCCTCAAAGACCTTACAAAGTAACTATCAAGATGGGCTGTATTTTATTGGTGAAGTGTTGGATGTGACAGGCTGGCTTGGTGGTTATAACTTCCAATGGGCGTGGGCAAGTGGCTTTGTTTGCGGTGAGGTTGTCTGATACCAACTGGTTTTTCTAATATCTAAACGCCACTTATAGTTGAAATACTTTAAAGTCGCTACAGTATTGCTGGTGTAAATTTTTTGCAGCCTCTGTCTGCGTAGGCACAGCAAGCAAGAAAAATTTGCACTAGCAGTACGT
>NZ_DATIRM010000306.1:0-2416 GCF_035469765.1 Psychrobacter sp. | reverse complement strand
CTGCTGCTCATGCTTGGGTAGGTCTTGGACATATTGTTTATGTCAGCTCATCAAAACAGCTAAGCGCATGGATGGAGGAGATGAGTGTAAAATCCTCATCACCGATCAGGACTCTATCCATCCAAGAGGTTGCACCTAATGTGCCAGTTGAAGGTCCAATTGTAGGCTTAGATGAAGAAGTGAAAGCGCTGCAACGACGCTCATTCCAAAGAGGCTAAACTCTTTTATCTTGTATCATATTAAGGATGCTCTATGACTGTATCAACTCGTATTGACGACATTAACCAAACTGTATTGGATACGCATTATCCTAAAGACAGCATCGACTGGCTAACAAGACTGATAGCTTTTGATACCGTCAGCCGCCATTCAAATTTAGCACTAATTGAATACGTGCGAAGCTATTGCGAGCAATTAGGCTTAAGCGTAGATTTAACATTTAATGACGCCAAAAATAAAGCCAATTTATTTGTCACCGTAGCAGCAGGTAACAATGCTAATAACAGGGCTGATATCGTGAATCATGGTTTGGTACTATCTGGTCATACGGATGTAGTACCAGTTGATGGTCAAGCATGGACATCAGAGCCGTTTACTGCGACGATTCGTGGTGACAAGCTATATGGACGCGGCGCTTGCGATATGAAGGGCTTTATTGCGTGTGCGCTTACTTTATTGCCACAAGCTGTCGAGCTCTCTGACAATGGTCAGCTGAGTCGTCCTCTTCATTTAGCCTTATCCTTTGATGAAGAGGTTGGCTGTCTAGGTGCGCCATTGATTTTGGCAGACTTAAAAGCTCGCGGTATTACCCCTGATTATTGTATCGTCGGTGAGCCTACCAATATGGCGATGGTCGTGGCGCATAAAGGCATTGCCGTCTATCGCTGCCGTGTCCACGGTAAATCAGCACATTCATCATTGACAGCAACAGGTGTGAACGCCATCAGTTATGCCAGTCGTTTGATTGGCTATGTTGATACCTTGGCAGAAGAAATAAGCCATCGTGACGATAATGATGCACTATTTGATGTCCCTTATTCGACATTGTCTGTCGGCACCATACACGGTGGTACAGCGACTAATATCGTGCCCAATCTGTGTGAGTTCACCTTTGATTATCGCAATCTGCCGCATATGACGCAGGACGATATTCTGCTACCGATTCAAGCAAAAGTTGCAGAATTAAGCGCACAAATGCAAGCGCGCGCGCCAGAAACTGGCATTGAGCTGATGCAAGAAGAAAGCGTACCGGCAATGACAGATAGTGATAGTGCCGAGCTACAAGCATTGATAGCGGCACTGACAGGTGACACTCAACGCCATAAAGTTGCTTATGCCACAGAAGGCGGACAGTTTACCAATAGTGGTATTCCAACGATTATCTGTGGTCCTGGTAGTATTGAGCAGGCGCATAAAGCCGATGAATATGTTGAGCTAAATGAGATTGAGCGCTGTGATAGCTTCTTACAGCGTCTATTAGAAAGTTGTACTACGGATAAATAAACCGCAAGGTTTCGATCGTGGTTGGTATAATAAACACCGTCTTTATGGCGGTGTTTATTTTTTAGTAATGTATTCAGTTCAAAATAAAAGAGTAGGGGTTAGTTGATGTCTTGGCATCTGTTTGTGGTATTTTTTGCAAGTACGTTTTTTATCTCGGCGACACCGGGTCCGAATATGCTACTGGCATTTCAATATGGGATTAATTACGGAGTCAAGCGCACGTTATGGACGCTGGCAGGTCTCAGCCTTGGGCTGTTTATCCTGTTGCTCTCGACACTACTGGGATTGGATGTTATTAGCCGTCAGTCACCATGGTTATTGACGGTCATTAAAACAGTCGGTGCCATTTACCTTATTTATTTGGGTATTGCATCGTGGCGTGATAGTGGCAGCAATAGCAGCTTAATGAATGACGCCAATGCGATGAGCGCAGAAGTTAGCGCAGAGTTGGCAACGAGCTCAAATCGCCCTGATAGTATTCATAAATCTGAGACACTCAAGCCGCGCTCGCTCTCTAGTGCTGCGGTCAAGATGGCACCTAGTAATGCTATGCTATTTCGCACAGGTATGTGGGTATCACTCTCTAATCCAAAAGCAATTTTATTTTTTGCTGCCTTCTTTCCTAAATTTATCAATTTTAGTGCGCCGCTTTGGCCGCAATATATTGTGCTTACCTTAGGGCTATTTTTAAGTGAGACGATTTGGCAGATAGTATATACATTAGGCGGTAAAAAGCTGGCAGGGTGGTTAGATGTTGGTGAGCGTTTGGCTTGGCTCAATCGTGGTTGCGGAATGATATTTATATTAATTGCTGCCGCTTTATTGGCTGATGTGTTCAATAGTTTTATGATTTAAAAGTTGCTATTAGTTATTCATATATAGTTGAAATACTTTAAAGTCGCTACAGTATTGC
>NZ_DATIRM010000305.1:0-5666 GCF_035469765.1 Psychrobacter sp. | reverse complement strand
GAATTACCGAAAGCTCTGTTATCGTTAAGATAGCAGAGCTTTTTTGTGTCTTGTTGTACTAGCTTAATGAATTTGGATATAGACTATGAATAGTTCGATATATCCCAAGTTAAGAGTGCTGAGTAAAGATTGACAATGGTGGTAAACATTAAACGGTTATCTAGGTTACGTTTTTTTTACTAATCTCATAGCCTTTAACGTCTGTATGTGATTTAAAAGTGAGAAGAATACAGGTGAGAATAAATCTATTCTAGAATTATATAAGCTTTTCAATATATAAAACTTCTTTATATATATGTTAGTATTAGAATATAACTAAAATGGACTTAAACTTTTATTCAAGGGAGTAATTGGGCACGTGCTATAGGTTAATAGCTACCGAAGCTTGTGTGCAATTTAAGGTGATGAATATGAAAAAAACTAGGCTTGGCATTCTCATAGAAGATGAAACATTAGCATGGCACAAGTTTGAACCATTAAAATTTCTAGTTGATGAGGGTATCGTTGAGGTTTGTATCGCTGTTCAACGAAGTACAAAACAAAAATCTAATATATCTCGTGTAGCAGAGGTTATTCCATTTATTAATCAACGAATATTCTCTCTTCTTTCTCGTACTAAAAGTGATGTGAAGGGTTATTCTATCCATGATTTGGTCGCTAATGGCAAGATACCTATTATTACATCAACACCAAAACAGTATAAGTCTACTGATGAAATTGAAGACTCAGTTATCGAGAAACTTGAAGCTGCAGATCTAGATTACCTTCTTAAGATTGGTTTCCAGAACTTAACGGGGAAAGTCTTAAGTGTTGCAAAAAACGGTATTCTCTCTTTTCATTATGGTGACGAAACCATACAGCGAGGCGGACCAGCGCTATATTGGCAGTTTGCCGAACGATGGGACAATAGCGTAGTTAGCCTACACTTACTAAGTGATCATCTTAATGGTGACAAAGTTGTGGGGAGAGGTTACTGCACTTTGTTCTATTGGGACTATAACTTAACTGAGCATAAATTAAATGGGGTCGCAGCATCAATATTGTATTGGCATTTCCATAAAAATAAAATTGGAGTAGAGAGTGAAAAATTTGCTGATTCAATTGACGACCGCACGAACTATAAGACTCCTCAGCATTTAACGGCTATAAAGCATTTGACGGGTTATTTAAAGTATTACGCTGTGAAAACATTCTATAAAAGTCTTTATCTAAATCAATGGAGTATTTTTATCGGCCCTGTTGATCAATCAATACAAACATACACGGAAATATTACCTGAAAAAGGATGCTTTTGGGCTGATCCTTTTTATATTGAACAAGACTCAAGGCGCTATATATTCTTTGAAAGCTTAAACTATAAAGAAGATATAGGTCGTATAGAATGGGTAGAACTGAATGAAAGCAATCAAGTTATCGATTCTGGACCGATAGATTTAGGTATTAGCTCTCATTTAAGCTTTCCTAATGTATTCAAGTATAAAGATACGGTATATATGATTCCAGAAGCCGGAGAAACCCATTGTATTAACCTATTTAAAGCGAAGGACTTTCCGCAAAAGTGGGAAAAGGTTTGTGAATTGGTTTCTGGAGTTCAGTCAGCTGATAGTGCGGTCATTGAGCACAATGGCCTATGGTACCTCTTTACAACGCATGGTTCAATTTCAAGTCTTACATTGGATTTAGAGCTGCATATTTACGTTGCTGATAACTTAGAATCGGATAGTTGGACACTTCATCCATGTGCGCCGTTTAAGATTGACGTGCGTGGATCACGATTAGCAGGAGCGCTATTTTGGAAAGATGGCCAGCTGTTTCGTACTGCTCAGGATGGCACTATTAGGTATGGGCGTAGGGTTGCTTTGTATCTAGTAGAAGAGTTGACACCAACATCCTACAAAGAAACCTTTGTACGTTATATCGAACCTAATTGGGAGCCTGATATAGATCGTCTACATACTTATAATGTATATGATCAAACTGTCGTACTTGATGCCTCAAGAGATAGATTTCGCTTTACCGTATAGTCATTGAGAAGTTTTATGGCAACCGGTGATAATATTTTGTCTAAAACCCCCGATAAGCTCAGCCTATCGGGGGTTTTATGTGCATCTTACAAGCCTTGAATACTATTGATTCATCTCATCCCGTCTAAACACCCACGTCTTATTATCAGATAGCTCATCAACATAATAGTATCCTGCCAAATCAAACTGCTTTAATTGTTCAGCATTGGTCAGTTCATTATCGGCGGCATACTTTACCATCAGTCCACGTGCTTTTTTGGCATAAAAGCTAATCACTTTATATTTGCCATTCTTTTCGTCTTCAAATCGTGGTGTGATAATTTCCGCATTCAGCACTTTCTTTTTTACCACTTTGAAATACTCATTCGAAGCTAGGTTAACCAAGACCTTATCATCGCTATCTGCCATGCGCGCATTGATAGTATTAGTGACTTCTTCGCCCCAAAATTCATAGAGATTGTCACCGCGCTCATTTTTCAACTTGGTGCCCATCTCTAAGCGATATGGCTGGATTAAATCTAGCGGCTTTAGCACGCCATAAAGCCCCGACAAAATACCCAGATGTTTATTGACATAAATGGCAGTGTCTTTATCCATGTGATACATATCAAGACCGGTATAAACATCACCATCGAATAAATAACCTGCCGGCTTGGCAGTATTAACGGCAGAATCTTGAATAAATGGCTGCTCCTTGCTCCAGTGCCAGTCTTGATTACGCTTAGCATTTAACTGTGCCAAATCATCAGAAATACTCATCATCTCTTGTAAATCAATCGGCTCTTTGGACTTTAATATTTTCATTAATGCTTGCGAATGTTCGATCAGCTCAGGCTGACTATAGTTGTTACCCAAATTAACTGGTATAGCATCTTTCTCATTAAGAGATTTGGCAGGAGAAAGCAAAAAATACATGATTATTCCTTCTTGTTATGAATCAATGGCTATAGCTGTATGATGCACAGTTTATTTATTATACGTCATCCATAATTTTAACTTGACTTAATGACAATCGTTTTGTATTTTTGATTACAATCATAAAAATATTTCATGATTGTAACTAATATGTATGCCTTTATATTCCAATAGATTATAGGTTGTAAACGAAATATGGAAAGTAAAATATTTTCAATATAACAATAAAAGTTAGGATAGTGGTGTGAACACCAAACTTTTTATTTTACTTGTGGGTCATCATTAGACAATGAAAGTTAGCAGACGATATCTCTATAATAAAACGGCATGATGGTAAAAGCGCCATCATTTATTAAATTGATAGTCTTTGGTCATGAGCTCTACACTAACAGCGACCAAAGATTTTTTGTCCCCTGTGCTTTTTAAATGTGCGTTGAGGGTATCAAAAGTAATCACTAGACGTAAGGAGACAGTATGAAGATCGGTGTCATCAGTGCAGATAGCGCAAGCGAGAGTCGGGTTGCGCTAACCCCAGACGCGGTAAAAAAGCTACGCAAACTTGGGTTTGAAGTCGTCATCCAGTCAGGTGCAGGTCAAGCATCTTATTATGCGGATGAATTATATCAGGCTGCGGGAGCTGATATTGCCAATAGTAGCACCGAGGTCGTCACACAGTCTCAGATTATTACCACCGTCAATGATTTACCAACGGCAGTAACCGAGCATTTAACGTCTGGTCAAATCGTCATCGGTATGCTCGACCCCTATCGCAATACCCAACTTGATACTTATGCTGTTAAAGGTGCAACCGCTTTTGCGATGGAGCTGTTGCCACGTACATTGTCACGCGCGCAGAATATGGACGTCTTGTCATCGCAAGCCAATCTTGCCGGTTATAAAGCGGTATTGCTTGCTGCTAATGAATACTCACGTCCGTTTCCAATGTTTATGACCTCAGCGGGTACGGTTAAGCCGGCCAAGGTCGTTATCTTAGGTGTCGGTGTTGCTGGTCTACAAGCGATTGCGACGGCGAAACGTTTAGGCGCCGTCGTTGAAGCCAGTGATTTACGTCCGACCGCTCGCGAGCAAGTAGAGTCATTAGGTGGTAAATGGCTTGATGTGCCGATGAGTGCGGAGGAGGCTGAGATAGCTAAGTCTACAGGCGGCTATGCGTGGACGCCATCTGAGCAATATATCAAAGACCAAGCGGCTATCGTTGACAAAGCCTTGAGCAATGCTGACATTGTTATCACCACTGCACAGATTCCTGGTCGCCAAGCTCCGCGTTTGGTACACCAATCAACCATTGCCAAAATGAAAGCAGGTTCGGTGCTGATCGATATGGCTGCTGGCACTGGCGGAAACGTTGAAGGCAGTGTCCCTGATGAAACCATTACTACGCCAAATGGGGTACGTATCGTTGGTGCCGCTAATATTCCATCGCAGCTGGCGGCACAGTCTTCAGAC
Source organism: Psychrobacter sp. (assembly GCF_035469765.1). GTDB lineage: Bacteria > Pseudomonadota > Gammaproteobacteria > Pseudomonadales > Moraxellaceae > Psychrobacter. Next base: position 1,260 of record NZ_DATIRM010000305.1, on the reverse strand, counting down.
TTATATGCCAACAACCTGGTTAATTTTATCACCACCTTAATTGCTCCTGCTACTACAGACGACGCTGCAGCAAATACACTGGCACTCAACTTAGACATGGAAGATGAGATTCAAGGCGCATTAGCCGTGACACATGCGAATCAAGTACGTCTTGCTAAACGCTAAGTGCTAAATGCTAAATTCCAGGTCTTGATATTTTCATTATCGTACATTTGCCAGACACGAAACAATTTTTAGGAGGATAAGATGATTGCCACTATTTTAGCGGCAGCGCCAGCCGGTGCGGCCATGAGTAGCACGCCATTCGTAGCGATTTTTACCGTATTTGTGCTTGCTATTTTTGTCGGATATTACGTCGTTTGGGGCGTCACGCCTGCCTTGCATACACCATTGATGGCCGTAACCAATGCTTTATCAAGTATTGTGATTGTCGGTGCGATGCTACAGACCGTCACCATTGATGGTTCAATATTTACACCGACCAGTTTGCTTGGGGCTTTTGCGGTATTTTTAGCCAGTATCAATATTTTTGGTGGTTTCGCAGTGACTGAGCGTATGCTTTCGATGTTTAAGCCAAAAGTAAAAAAAGCAGTAGTAACAGATACTGGGGGTGACGCATGAGTGACTTATCAAATATGATTGCGGCTAATGCGGACTGGTTTTATCTAGTCGGTGCCATTCTTTTTGTTTTGACGCTACGTGGTTTATCGAGCCCAAAAACAGCGATTCGTGGTAATCGCTTGGGCATGGTCGCCATGGCGATTGCTGTCATCACGACATTCTTTTTGGCAGAAGGTCCTGTGCTTTGGTTGATTATTGGTGCGATGGTGTTAGGTGCTATCGTCGGTATGTGGAAAGCAAAAACCGTCGCCATGACCCAAATGCCAGAAACTGTTGCCTTGATGCATTCATTTGTTGGTTTGGCAGCGGTAGCGATTGCATTAGCAACGGTATTGCATACTGAACAACAGCATGGCGCAGTTGCCCGTGTTGAATTGTTTATCGGTTGTTTCATCGGTGCGATTACTTTCTCAGCATCAGTTTTTGCTTTTGGTAAATTGGCAGCTAAGAGCTGGGCGAAAACCTTGGTTGGTGGCTGGGTCAAGCCAGCACAAGCACTGTTATTTATCGCGATGATTGCTTTTGGTGGTGTGTACTTCGTCACTGATTCATTGCCTGCCTTCTATGCGATGGCAGTGGTAGCGGTGATATTTGGTTGGATGTGGATTGCACCAATCGGTGGCGGTGATATGCCAGTGG